>NZ_RZOJ01000239.1:0-9370 GCF_003998845.1 Mesorhizobium sp. M4A.F.Ca.ET.022.05.2.1
AGCCAGGAGTAGTCCGGCCGGTAGCCGGTGGCCCAGATGATCGTCCTGATCGCGCCGCTGGCGAGGTCCAGGCCGAGCGACGGGTTGTCCTCGACACGCGTCGGCGGCGGGCGATCCGGCGGTCCGACCGTCGCGTCCAGCCCGTTGTCGCGCGCCCATTCGTCAATGAGGTCGAGCAGCCGGGCCATCTTGAGATCGGAAAGCGCGCACATGTTGCGCAACGACCCGGCAAACTGCGCCTTGCCGTCTTCGGTGATGCCGGCGAGACGGCCGACGAGCCTGACGCCGCGGTCGAGCAGCGCGTTAAGGTCGAGGGTGGTGCGGTCGGGCGTGCCGGCAAGCTGCAGCGAAGGAACGCGTCGCGCCCGCCTGATGTCGTCGACCTCGTCGTAGCGCTCGTCGAGCACGCCGGCGGCGTCCATCCACCATTCCAGGTCCTTGCCGCGATAGACGCGGGGCGCCCTTATGTGCTCGCCCACCGACAGCGTCACCTGACGCCCCGAACGCTGCAGTTCCTGTGCGATCTGGGTGCCGCTCGACGAGGCGCCCACCACCATCACGCCGCCGTCGGCGACCTGGCCTGGGTTGCGGTAGGACTGCGCCGTCAGCATGGCGACCGACGGCGGCACGCGGGCGGCGAAATCGGGCAGGCGCGCGATGTTGCACGCGCCCGACGCCAGCACGACGGTCCGGCACCGCCACTCGCCGCGGTCCGTGCGCACCAGATATCCGGCATCGTCGGCGCGGACCGAGGTAACGGTCGTATGGGTCCTGACCGGCGCCGAGATCGCCCTGGCATAGTTGCCGAGGAAGTCGATCGCCTCAGGCAGCGTCCGGTAACCGTCGGGGTCGTCGCCGTCATAGCGGAAGCCGGGCAGCCGGCTCTGCCAGTTGGGAGTGAGCAGCCGCAGCGAATCCCATCGCTCGGTGCGCCAGCTATGGGCGATCTCACCGCGCTCGAGCAGCACATGGTCGATGGAGCGCTCCGCGAGGCAACGGCTCATCGCGAGCCCCGCGTGCCCTGCACCGACGATCACTGTGGTGACGGAACTAATCGCACCCTCTCATCGGGAGAGTCTACGGCTCGAAGCGCCTTTCAGTTCACCACGACCGTGACGTTCGTCGGATTGGTGACAATGTCATAGACGGCCGACCGCTTCTGCGACTGGGCGACGAGCGCCTCGATGTCCTCGCGCTTGGCGTCGGCGTCGATGTTGTACTTCACCGTGATGCCGCTGAAGCCGTTGCGGACGTCGGCGTCGATGCCGAGAATGCCGGCGAGATCCATGTCGCCCTCGATGGTCGCTTTCACCGACTTCAGCTGGATGTTCCGGTTCTGGGCAACCGCGGCGATGCCGGCGGTCAGGCAACTGGCCAGCCCGACCAGCACGTATTCGACAGGCGTGGCGCCCTGATCCAGGGAAGCGAACACCTCCGGATGGTCGGCGTCGAATGCGAAGGTGGTCTTGCGATGCTGGTCCTGGCCGAGACCGTAAAAACTCTCCACCGTCGAGTGGCTGTGGGTGCCATCCTTCCATTCGCAAGCCGCGCGCCACTTGAATTGCGCGGCCTCCGGGGCATTGGTAAGCGCTTCTTTTGCGGCGAGCAGCGCCTCTACATTGACGCCATTGTCGGCCTGTACTGCGGAAGCCATGATTATCCTCCCTACATTGCACTGGCTCAAAACCCGACCGTTTCACTGACCTCCTGATCAGCTTTGGTCGTGGGCGGGCATGGTATGGGCAGCTAGGCGTTTCGACAAGTTGTTTCCGGCGGGGCAGGGTCGCCCTTCGGAGCCCGTTTCAACTACCCCTAAAATACCTAAGCCTAGCCCCTAGAACTACTCGTTTGCGCCGGCATACCATCGCCGCCACCATCCGGATCGTTGGTGGTTGGCACGGTGGAGGCATTGATGACCGCTCTTGCTCGCAGGCCCTGGGTTCCCGCGCAGTGCGAGGATTTCGTCCAGCGGCTGGCCACGGAAACGAGCGGGCAGGGGAGCGACGTCGTGCTTGCGGCGATCGAGGCGGGCATCGCGCTCAACCGGCGCGTCCATGAGGCCGATTGCGTCAACCTCAATCCGGCGACCAACGTGATGAACCCCAGAGCCGAGGCGGCGCTTGCCTCGGGCCTCGGCTCTCGCCCGTCGCTCGGCTATCCCGGCGACAAATACGAGATGGGGTTGGAGGGCGTCGAGCGCATCGAGGTCATCGCGGCCGAGCTCGCCGCCGAGGTGTTCGGCGCCCGCTATGCCGAGATCCGCGTGCCTTCCGGCGCCATCGCCAATCTCTATGCCTTCATCGCCGCGGCGCGGCCGGGCGACAGCGTGATCGTGCCTTCGCCCGCCGTCGGCGGCCATGTCACGCATCACATGGCCGGCTGCGCCGGGCTCTATGGGCTCGACATCCATACCGCGCCTGTCGACGGCGATGGCTACACGGTCGATGTCGCCGGGCTGCGCGAACTCGCCCTTGAGGTGCGGCCGAAGATGATCACCATCGGCAGCAGCCTCAACCTTCTGCCGCATCCCATCCGCGAGATCCGGACGATCGCCGACGAGATCGGGGCGCTGGTGCTGTTCGACGCGGCGCATCTCTGCGGCATGATCGCCGGCCACGCCTGGCAGCAGCCGCTGGAGGAAGGCGCCCATCTCATGACGATGAGCACCTACAAGAGCCTCGGCGGCCCGCCCTCCGGCCTGATCGTCACCAACGACGCCGATATCGCCGAGAAGCTCGACCGGATCGCCTTTCCCGGCATGACGGCGAATTTCGATGCCGCGAAGTCGGCAGCGCTCGCCATCACACTGCTCGACTGGAAGGCGCATGGCCGCGCCTATGCCGCCGCCATGGCCGGCACGGCGAAGGCGCTGGCTCAGGCGCTTGCCGAGCGCGGCCTGCCGGTGTTCTCGACGGCCAAGGGCCACACCACCTCGCACCAGTTCGCGGTTCAGGCCGCCGAATTCGGCGGCGGGCAGGCGGCGGCGAAGAGGCTCAGGCGGGCCAACATCCTCACCTGCGGCATCGGCCTGCCGATCGCGGCGGTCGACGGCGACATGAACGGCCTGCGCTTCGGCACGCCGGAGATCGTGCGCTGGGGCATGACCGAGAAGGACATGCCCGAGCTTGCCGCGCTCATCGCCAGGGGGCTGCGCGGCAACGATGCGCCGGAAGCGATCGCCGCCGCTGTCAGTGAATTCCGGCGCCGGTTCACAAAACTGCATTTCGTGAACTGAGCACCTGAAAGCGCGGGCGAAGAGCCCGCTTTCTCAAAACACAAAGGGGAATGACATGCGCATGATTCTGCGATTGATGACTGCTGCCCTGATGACGGCCGCCGCCGTCGGTGTCGCCAGGGCCGATATCGTGCTCGGCGTCGCCGGTCCGATGTCGGGGCCGAATGCCGCCTATGGCGAACAGTACCGCGTCGGCGTCAAGGCGGCGGTCGAGCGCATCAACGCCAATGGCGGCGTGCTCGGGCAAAAACTCACCGTCTCGGTCGGCGACGATGTCTCCGATCCAAAGCAGGGCGTCTCGGTCGCCAACAAGTTCGTCGCCGATGGCGTGCATTATGTCGTCGGCCACTATAATTCCGGCGTCACCATTCCCGCCTCCGACATCTATGCCGAGAACGCCGTGCTGTTCGTGACGCCGACGGCCACCAACCCGATGGTGACCGAGCGCGGCCTGTGGGACGCTTTTCGCGCTTGTGGCCGTGACGACCAGCAAGGCGCCATCGCCGCCAAATTCGTGCTCGAGCGCTTCAAGGGCAAGAAGGTGGCGATCGTCGACGACAAGTCGACGGCGGGCAAGGGTCTCGCCGACGAGATGGCGCGCGCCTACAACGCCGGCGGCGGCAGGCCGGTGCTGCAAGAGGAAATCAACCCTGGCGAGAAGGACTACAGCCCACTCGTCGCCAGGATCAAGCAGTCGGGCGCCGAGCTTGTCTATTATGGCGGCCAGCACACCGAGGCCGGGCTGATCGTGCGCCAGATGCACGACCAGGGCGTCACCACCATCCTGATGGGCGGCGACGGCATCTCCAACAGCGAGTTCGGCGCCATCGGCGGCGAGGGGGCTTTGGGCACGCTGATGACGTCCTTTCCCGATCCGGCCACCTTCGCCGAGGCCAAGGATGCGGTCGCCGACCTGAAAGCCAGGAACGTACCGACCGAAGCGGTGACGCTATACGCCTATGCAGCCACGCAGATCCTTGCCGAGGCGATCGCCCGTGCCAAGGCCGACGATCCGAAGGCCGCATCCGACTATCTCCATTCGGGTGCAAGCATTTCGACAGTGCTCGGCACCATCTCCTATGACGCCAAGGGGGATATCAAGCAGCCGGGCTTCGTCGTATTTGAGTGGCAGAAGGTCGACGGCAAGCTGACCCCGGTGGCCCTCAAATAGACTATTCGCGCCGGCGGGGTAACGGCCGCCGGCGCTTCCTTGGGAAAAAGCCGGAATGGCCGTCAATCCGCCGCGTCCGCGCATGCCGCCGCTCAACGCGCTCCGCTCCTTCGAGGCGGCGGCTCGTTACGAAAGCTTCGCCAAGGCGGCGGACGAGCTAAGCGTCACGCCGGCGGCGGTGTCGCATCAGGTCAAGGCGCTGGAGGCCTGGCTCGGCGCGCCGCTGTTCGTGAGGCATGCGCAGGGGCTGCATCTCACCGACGCCGGCCGCGCCGCTCTGCCTGCCTTCTCCACCGCCTTCGACGCTATGGGGCTGGCCGTGCAGGAACTGCGCATCGCGGCGCCCCGGCCGCAGGTCAGCATCGCGGCGCTGCCTTCGATCGCGCAGCTGTGGCTGGCGCCGCGCCTGCCGGCGCTGCGCGCGGCATTGCCCACGCTGCGCCCCTCCATCCACGCGCTGGAGGAGCCGCCGGATTTCCGCCGCGAGCCTTTTGATCTCGCCATCTTCCTGACCAGGCAGGCACCGGTCGGCGGCCGCGCTTGCAAGTTCTCAGATGATGTCATCTTTCCGGTGTGCGCGCCGGCGCTGGCCCGGCAGTTGAAGACGCCGGCCGATCTCGCCGCGCAGCTTCTGTTGTGGGACACGACCTGGACCGGCGACTGGGCCCTGTGGTTCGAGGCCGCCGGCCTGAAGGGGCCGTCGATCGATTCCGGCTCCGAATTCTCGCTCTACAGCATGGCGCTGCAGGCGGCGGTCGACGGCGCCGGCGTGCTGATGGGCCATGAGGCGCTGGTGTCGCGCGCGCTTGCCGGCGGATCGCTGGTGGCGCCGTTCGAAAAGCGCGTGCCGACCGGCTTCAGCCTTTCGATCCTGGCGCCCGACCGATCACCCGCCCACGCCGCCGCGGCGATCGACTGGCTGCTGGCGGAGCCGCCGTCTCCATCCGCACCTTGACCAGCGTCGCCGCCGCGTGGCCGGCAGCGGCGATGTAGTCGGGATTGTGGTGGATCAGCATGCTGGAGAAGGCGCCGTCCATCAACAGAACGATCTCGCGCGCCAGCATGTTGGGCTCTCTGACCTTATGGCTTGAAAGCTCTCCGGCCAGCCATTTTTCGAAATTGGTCTTGTGGCGCGACCCGGATTTGACTGCAGGGTGTCCGGGCATCGCCGCGAGCTCGGCGGCCGTGCGCAGGTAGCCGCAGCCTCTCCACTTCGGGTGCTTTGCCACCCGCGCCAGATTGGTGAAGATCGCCGCGACCTTCCTGTCGACGCCGCCCTCGGCGGCTTCGAACCAGCCGGCCATCTGCTTGATGTTGGGCTGGTCGCGGCCATCGAGATAGGCGGCGATCAAATCGTCCTTGCTTCTGAAGTGGTAGTAGAGCGTGCGCTTCGTCAGCCCCGCCTTCTCGGCCACTGCGTCGACGCTGACGCGGCCGACCCCCTCGGCATAGAAGAGTTTCGTCGCCGCATCGACGAGGCGTTTGCGAGTTGGGCTGGTGGGTTCGCTCATGCCATCAAGTATACTGACTAGTGAATATACAGACAATCCGAAAACGGATCCCTTTCGCTCCGTTCCGTACCGGAGAGAAAGAACATGACCCAGTTGGTGCTTTGCGAAAGCCGCGATCGCGTCGCTGTGCTGACGCTCAATCGCCCGGAGAAACTCAACGCCTTGAATTACGCCCTGATCGATCGCCTGCTCGATATGCTCGACAGGATCGAGACCGACGATGCGGTTCGCGCCGTCATCCTCACGGGGGCGGGCGAGCGCGCCTTCTCTGCCGGCGCCGACATCCACGAATTCTCAGTCAGTGTCGCCGCAGGCGCTGATGTCGCGCTGCGCGACTTCGTCATGCGCGGCCAGCGGCTGACGGCGCGGCTCGAAGCGTTCCGCAAGCCGGTCATCGCCGCCGTCAACGGCATCGCCTTCGGTGGCGGCTGCGAGATCACCGAGGCGGTGCCGCTGGCCATCGCCAGCGACCGCGCCTTGTTCGCCAAGCTGGAGATCAACCTCGCCATGCCGCCGACCTTCGGCGGCACGCAGCGCCTGCCGCGGCTTGCCGGCCGCAAGCGGGCTCTGGAACTGCTTTTGACGGGCGAGGCCTTTTCGGCGGCGCGCGCGGTGGAACTCGGCCTCGTCAACAGGATCGTGCCGCAAGCCGAGCTGATGCCGGCAGCACACGATCTCGCGCGCCGCATCATCACGCATTCGCAGGCGGCGGTGGCCAGCATCCTCACCGCGGTGGCGCGCGGCATCAATCTCAGCATAGCCGAGGGCCTGCTGGTCGAGGCCGAGCAGTTCGCTCGCATAGTCCCGACCGCCGACCTGCGCGAGGGCCTCGACGCCTGGATCGAGCGCCGCAAGCCCGCCTATGACGGCTCATGGACGCACATCACCCGGCCAAGCGAGGCAAGGCGCGCCTCGCTGGCACTGGACCGCTTGGCGGATCAGGGCGAAACGGCGACACGGCCCTTCATGTTGGGATGGAAGCGGCAGAAATAGTCGACCGCCCCGGCTTCCGTGAGAGTCATCCTTCCCCTCGACTTCGGCGGGATCATCGCCTCCCAACCGCCCTTCACCGTGGCCGTGTGGGCCAACCCATCCTTGTTCACCCATTCGACCGTGTCGCCGACCTTGGCCTCGACGCTTGCTGGCGAAAAAACAAGCTTGTCGATCGTTACCGTGATCGTGGCTGCGGACGCCGGGCTGGCGGCGAACGCCAACTCCAGCGCAGCGAACAGTGGCCGCATCGGCGCCCTCATTTCAGCCTGCCGGCGACATGCTCGGCATGCTGCTGATGCCCCTGGAATATCTTCAGGCCGGTCTCCAGCAGGCTCTTCAGCTCGGCATTGCTGGCGGACGGAATGAGCACGGTTTCGAGCGCGCCGTTGACCTGGCTGTGATAGGCGACTTCGTTCTCGACATAGGCCTTGTCGAAGGCCGCACCGTCGAGCTTGGCGAGCTTGGCCCGTTCTTCCTCCGCCGCCTTGGTCAGCGCCTGGCTGGTGGCGTTGTCCTCCGGCGTGACGTTCAGTTTCTTCACCAGGTCGAGCGCCTGCTTGTTCACCGCCTCGTGGTCGCGCACCATGTCGTTGGCGAAATCCACCACCTCCTTGGTCTTCGATTTCTGGATTGCCAGTTTCGCCGCCTCGATGTCGATCGTGCCGGCCGTATAGGCGATGTGGGCGATCTGCGGATCGGTCGGCTTGTCGGCGGCGCGCGCCAGCGGCGCGGCGCAGAGCATGAGCATGGCGGCGAGGGCAACGGTCGGTCGGGCAAACATGGCATCTCCTTCGCCCGGCGGCGCCGGGCTCGCGTTGTTCAGTTGACGCTGATTGGATGCGGAAAGAGGCGAAACGTTCCAGGAATCAATCCTCGAAACCCAGCCTCTTCATCACCGCCTCGGTCAGCCTGTCGCAGCGCCGGCCGGCGAAGGGGAAGGCATCGAGCAGTACCGGGCCGATCTCGTCGTTTAGCGCCTTGCGCACCAGCGCACGCGCGCGGTGCAGCCGCGTCTTGACCGTTTCCGGCCTGAGGCCGAGCAGGTCGGCGGTCTCGTCCATGCTGAAGCCCTCGATGACGCGGGCTACGAACACGCTGCGGTAGACGTCGGGCAGGCTGTCGGTCGCCCGTTCGACCAGTGCGAGGATCTGCCGCTGCGCCATCGTCCGCTCCGGATCGTCGCTGGGTTTAGAGGGAAGCGGATGATTTGCGCCTCCGGGTTTTCGGGCAGCGCCACCATCCGTTTTCGCTTGCGCAGCCGACCGAGCGCCTCGTTGATGACGATGCGCGACAGCCAGGTCGAAAGCGAGGATCCGCCACGAAAAGTTGAAAGATTGGCGAAGGCCCGCACATAGGCCTCCTGCACGATGTCCTCGGCCTCGGCGTCGTTGCGCACAACGCCGCGCGCGATGCGGTAGAGACGCTGGTTGTTAGCCTTGATGATGGCGCGGCAGGCCTCCGCCTCGCGCGCCAAGGCGCGACGCACCAGCGCCATGTCGCCGGACAGGCTTTCCGCCCCTGCCGGCGCCGCTACGGGCGTTGCGAGCTTGTGCATTGCGAGCCGATCTCCCGAACAGATGCCTGATCGGGCATTGGATGCGCCTTGCCGGCAAAAGGTTCCCGGAATTCGGCGGTGTTCGGCGGCGATATTACGCCGCCGCCCGCGCCGTGTCTGCGCCGCGCACCCGCGCTGCCGCCGCCAGCAGGTCGGTCTGGGTGATCAGGCCGAGGATACGCCGCTCGGCATCGACGATCACCACCGCATGACTGCGCCCGTCGGTCAGCACTGGCAGCAGGCTCATCGCCGGCGTGTCGGGCGAGGCGGTGCCGACCTTCGACATCACGCCCTTCACCGTGTCGGTGGCTTTCGTCAGCTCGCGCAGGCCGACGGCGCCCACCAGCCTGGCTTCGGCGTCGACCACCGGCAAGGTACGGATATTGTGGTCGAGCAGTTGCTGGCGCGCCGCGTCGGCTGTGGCGTCTTCGGGCACAGAGATCACGTCGCGGGACATGATGTCTGAGCAAAGCAGCGTCCGGTGCGAGCGCACCATGGCCTGCAGTTCGACCTGGCGCAGCAGCCGTTCGAGGTCGTCGCGGTCGATGTCGAAGGTCTCGTCGAGCGTGGCCAGCGCCGCGTCGATATCCTCGGGCCGGAAGCCGACGCGCTCCTGTGGCGGCGGATCGGCGGTGCCGTGGCTGTTGGCGGCGGGCGCGACGACATGCGGATAGTTGCGCCGCGCCAGCCGGTGGAAGAGGAAGCCGAGCGTGACCAGAATGGTCGAATTCAGCGCCACCGGCACGAAGGGGAACAAAAAGCCGGCGCTGACCACCGCCGGGCCGCCAAGCACGGCGGTGAGCGCGGCGGCGCCGCCCGGCGGATGCAGGCAGCGGGTGAACGACATGGCGGCAATGGCGAGCGCCACCGCAAGGCCGGACGCGATCACCGGGTCGTGCACGAAG
>NZ_RZOJ01000023.1:0-33172 GCF_003998845.1 Mesorhizobium sp. M4A.F.Ca.ET.022.05.2.1
GCACAAACAGTGTGACGTTGAGCGAGACGGTCTTGCGCCAGCTGTCGAAGACCGCATCCCGAGGCACCAGCGCGGCGGCGGCGTTCTTGCGGTCGCCGGTCAGGCTCACCGCCCCATACCAGTCTTTTCCGTCGATGCTGATATCCATGACGCCGGCCCGCTCGCCGAACATGAACAGCGGCTGGCCGCCCTGGACCAGGCTGTCCAGCGCGCGTTCCTGCCAGCCGCTCGACAGCGGCGACACGGCGATGATCTTGAAGTTGCCGTCGGTGATGGCAAGCACGTGGCTGCGGCCCATGGCCCCCCGGCGACCGGCACTCTCCATCAGGTCAGGCGCGGTCACTGAAGCGGCGTTTGGATCGGCGCTGATCGCGCTCGCCATCTGAGCGGCCGCCAGCGAAAGGATCGCCTTGGCGTCGCGTTCGACATCGTCGCGCTCGTTCATCAGCGACAGCACGCGCAGCGCCGCGATGACGATCAGGAAGATGATGATGAGGGCAGGGATCGAGCGGCGCAGCCACGGCTCGGCCGCCAGCAGCCGCCTATAGGCGGGTTCGGCGATCAGCCGGGTGTTGCCGGCAAGCCCGTCGGCCCGCGCCCTGCGACGCTCAAAAGCCTTCCCTCCGGGCGCGCCCCACGCGTCCGCCTTGGCCATAAATGGCTACTCCCCGAATTCCGTATGCTTGATGGTCCGGTTACGCCGCACGCCCGAATCGTCATTAAAGAATCAAAGGTGATTCGCCTTGTCCAGAGGCGCGGCCAAAAAAGATTAAAAGTTGATTGAAATTCGTCCTTTCCTCCGACAGGAAGAAAGGGAAGGCCCTTACGCCAAAGTCCGCTCGACGATATCCCTGAGATCGGCCGACAGCTTCTCCGCGGCGGCCATCGCAAGCAACGCCTCCCTGGCCTTGGCCTGGCGTTTCGGCTCCAGCGAGCGCCAGGAGCGCAGCGCCGTCGCCAGCCTTGCCGCCAGTTGGGGGTTGCGCTTCTCGACCTCGAGCACGGTCTCGGTAAAGAAGCGGTAGCCCTCGCCGTCGGCGCGGTGGAAGCCGGTCTGGTTGGCGCTGGAGAAGGTGCCGACCAGGGCGCGCACCCGGTTGGGATTGGCCATCGAGAAGGCAGGGTGACCGGTCAGCGCGCGCACCGCCTCGACGGTCTGCGGGCCGGGCACGCCGGCCTGGATCTGAAACCATTTGTCCATGACCAGCGCATCGCCGCCGTACTTCGCTTCGAAAGCGGCCAGCGCCTCGACCGCTTGACGCGAGCCGGCATGCCGATGCGCGAGCACGGTCAGCGCGGCGGCGCGATCGGTCATGTTGCTGGCGGAGCGGAAGTGACTGGCGGCGAGCGCGGCGCCTTCCGGCAGCAGCGCCAGATAGTCGAGCAGGATGTTGCGCAGCGCACGGCGTCCGGCGCTCGAGGCATTGGGGCTGAACGGCCCCTTGTCGGCAAGCCGTTCATAGAGGTCGGAGAAGCTATCGCGGTTCGGCTTGGCGATCGCCAGGGCCAGCGCCTCGCGTGCTGCGAAGATGGCGTCGGGGTCGATGCCCTTGCCGATGTCGCGGGCGATGTCGGCCTCGCCGGGGAGCGACAACGCCAGAGCCCGATAGGCCGGCTCCAGCGTCTCGTCGCCGGCGATCTTCCCGGCAAGCTCGGCGAGTCGCGCCGTGAACACCGGCTCCGTGCCGCCGAGCACCTGGCGGAAGGCCGCTATCAGCGCGTCGGTCAGTAGCGTGTTGAAGGCCTGCCAGCGCGCGAAGCTGTCGCTGTCGTGGCCGGCAAGGAAGAACTGGTCGTCGGCTCTCTGTTCGACCGAGAGCGTGATTGGTGCCGAGAAGCCGCGGTTGAGCGACACCGCCGGGCGCTCGGCTACGCCGGTGAAGCGCACCAGATGGCGGCGCTTGCGGATATGGATGACGCCGTCCTCGACCGTCGCACCCTCGACGGCATCATAGGCGACCGGCTTGCCGCCGGCGCCGACCAGGCCGAATGACAGCGGAATGTGCATCAGCCGCTTGCGGCTCTCCGACGGTGTCGGCGGCACGGACTGCTCGATCTCCAGCGTGAATTCCTTTGTCCCCGCATTGTGCGAGGAGCTCACGGTCAGGTTCGGCGTTCCCGCCTGATGATACCACAGGGCGAATTGTGACAGGTCGCGTCCCGACGCGTCCTCGAACGCCTTGAGAAAGTCCTCGATCGTCGCGGCCTCTCCGTCGTGGCGCTCGAAATAGAGGTTCATGCCGGCGCGGAACGCGCCGGCGCCGAGGATGGTGCGGATCATGCGCACCACTTCCGAACCCTTCTCGTAGACGGTCGCCGTGTAGAAATTGTTGATTTCGCGGTAGCGGCGCGGCCTGACCGGATGTGCCAGCGGGCCCTGATCCTCGGGGAACTGGTGGGCGCGCAGCGTGCGCACCTCGGCGATGCGCTTAACCGCCCGCGAGCGCTGGTCGGCGGAGAATTCATGGTCGCGGTAAACGGTGAGCCCTTCCTTCAGGCAGAGCTGGAACCAGTCGCGGCAAGTGATTCTGTTGCCTGTCCAATTGTGGAAATACTCATGCGCGATGATCGCCTCGATATTGGCGAAATCGGCATCGGTCGCGGTCTCCTCGTCGGCCAGCACATATTTGTCGTTGAAGATGTTGAGGCCCTTGTTCTCCATCGCGCCCATGTTGAAGTCGGAGACGGCGACGATGTTGAACACGTCGAGATCGTATTCGCGGCCGAAGGCGTCCTCGTCCCATTTCATCGAGCGCTTCAGCGCATCCATCGCATAGCCCGCCAGCCGCTCCTTGCCGGGCTCGACATAGATGCCGAGCTCGACCTTGCGGCCGGATAGGGTGGTGAAGCTGTCGGCCACCTTGCCGAGATTGCCCGCCACCAGCGCGAACAGGTAGGACGGCTTGGGGAAGGGATCGTGCCAGACCGCATAGTGCCAGCCATCGGCAACCGCGCCGGTTTCCACCGGGTTGCCGTTGGAGAGTAGCAGCGGCGCTTCTTCGCGCCGCGCCTCGATGCGCACTGTATAGACCGACAGGATGTCCGGCCGGTCGAGGAAATAAGTGATGCGCCGGAAGCCCTCGGCCTCGCATTGCGTGCAATAGACGTTGCTGGAGCGATAGAGTCCCATCAGCGCCTCGTTGCGCGCGGGCACGATCTCGGTTTCCAGGACAAGCTCGAAGCGGGAAGCGGCCGGCGGCTTCAGGATGGCGAGTTCGTCGGGCGTTGCCGCGTAGTCCGCCGGCTGAAGCTCGCGGCCGTCAATGGCGATGCCGATCAGCGTCAGCCCGTCGCCGTCGAGCACCAGCGGCGCTGACGCCGCGACGCCACCGCGGCGCTCGACTGTGAGCGTGGCGGTGACGCGGGTTGCCCCTGGCGAAAGGCGGAAAACGAGGCTGGTCTCCGGGATGAGATAGTCACTGGGGCGATAGTCTTCGAGCTTGAAGACCTGGCCGGTATCGGTGCGCATTCGGAAGGGTTTTCCTGTCCTTGCCGGCGCGGCAAACACGCCCCGCTGGTCCAAAAAAACGAAGTCCGCGCTCTTTACACGAAACGGTCACTCGACAAAACTGCGCCAATGCCTATTCGGGCATCCATTCCCCCACCGTCATCGCGAGGCATTCATGGGCGTGGTCACACCGAAACTCGCCATGGGCGCTTCCGTGTTGCGTCGCGAGGACCAGGCCTTCCTCAAGCGCGAAGGCCGCGGCGCGCTCCGCCGCGGGCACGGCATCAGCCACACCGGGATGCCGGCCACGCCGGCGCGCATCTGCGCGGCGATCCGGGACGCCGCGCCAAGGTGAGCGCCGAGGCGAGAGCTGAGCCGCAAGGCGACGGCGGACACGCCGGCCACCACAGCACGCTGCGGGGCATTGTGCTAAAGATCGTATCGGTGGCGGTCTTCGTCGGCATGCAGACTTGCATCAAGGCGGCCGGCGACGTGCCCGCCGGCCAGATCGTCTTCTTTCGCTCCTTCTTTGCCATCTTCCCGATCATCGCCTTCCTGGCATCCAAGCGACAGCTGGCCACCGCATTCGCCACGAAACGGCCGTTCAACCACGTCGCGCGCGGTATCGTCGGCGTCGGCGCCATGGGGCTCGGTTTCTTCGCGCTGACCAGGCTGCCGCTTCCCGAGGCGATCACGCTGAACTATGCCCAGCCCCTGCTGGTGGTGGTGTTCTCGTCGATCTTCCTTGGCGAAGCGATCCGTGTCTACCGCTGGAGCGCTGTCGCCATCGGTCTTGTCGGTGTGCTTCTCATCTCCTGGCCGAAGCTGACGCTGCTGCGCTCTGGCGCGGCGCTCGGTGACCAGGAGGTATTGGGGGTCATCGCCGCCTTCGCCGCGGCGGCGATCTCGGCCATCGCCATGCTCTTGGTCCGCAACCTCGTCCAGACCGAGAAGACGGCGACCATCGTGCTCTGGTTCTCGTCGACGGCGAGCGTGCTCTCCCTGCTGACATTGCCCTTCGGCTGGCAGCCGCTGACGCCGGTGCAGGCAGCCCTCCTGGTTGTCGCCGGCTTTTGCGGCGGGCTCGGCCAAATCCTGATGACGGCGGCCTACCGCCACGCCGAGGCCTCCGTCGTGGCGCCGTTCGAATACAGCTCGATGATCCTCGGCGTCGTGGTCGGCTATCTGGTGTTCGGCGATGTCGCGTCGCTCAACACGCTGGCCGGCGGTCTGATCGTGGTGGCGGCCGGCATCTTCATCATATGGCGCGAACGGCAACTTGGGCTTGAACGCACGCGAACGAGGAGGGCGACGCCGCCGCAGGGGTGATCAAGACCGCTCGGCACGCTCCTTCGCCAGCCGCACCAACGTCGACCGCGTCTGCTCGTCGGCCGGGAAAAAGGATTCGATCGCCAGTTCCGACAATGTGACATCGAGCGGTGTGCCGAAGACGGTGATCGTGCTGATGAAGGAGAGCACCTGATCGCCATGCGCGAGCCGGAGGGGGTGCACGATGCCGCTCGGCTCGATCTGGGCCGGCCGTCCGCTCTTCAGCCCGGAAGGATAGGCGCGCAACTCCTGTTCCAGCTCGATCAGCACGGGGTCGCCAATGGCGTCGTTCTGATGCCTCAGCCGTTCGAGCAGATGCGCGCGCCATTCGGCTAGGTTGACGATGCGCGGCGCAACGCCGCCGGGATGCAGGCTGAGCCGCAGCACATTGACCGGTGGCGCAAGCAGCGATGGTTCGGAAACATCGGCCAGGAATGGGCCGATCGCCGCATTGGCCGAGATAAGGTTCCAGTGCCGGTCCACGGCCAGCGCCGGAAAGGGCTCGTGGCCCCGGAGCACGGTTTCCACCGCCGCCATCGCCGGTGCCAGCGACGCATCGGAGAGCGGCTTCTCGCTGAAACTCGGCGCGAAACCCGCAGCGAGCAGCAGCTGGTTGCGCTGCCGCAGCGGGATTGAAAGCTGCTCGGCCAAGTGCAGCACCATCTCGCGCGAGGGCTGGGCCCGGCCGCTCTCGACGAAGGAGAGATGCCGCTGCGAGATCTCGGCCTCCATGGCAAGATCGAGCTGGCTCATGCGCCGGCGCGTGCGCCATTCGCGGATGAGGCTCCCGGCGGAGGTTTCGGATGTTGTCATGTGGGAAGGACTAAGGCGGCCAGGGGAGTAATTCAATTACCCCGGAGGTTATGGTGCCATCTCCCCCAAGGGGGGAAGGGGTGTTTCACTCCAACGCCTTCAGCTTCGCCTTCACCTCCAGAAAATCCCGCCAGGCCAGCTTCTTGTGCGCCGGCGTCCGCAACAGATAGGCCGGATGCAGCGTCGGCATGGCGGGAATGATGGTGCCGGACGCGGTCGTATGCGTGCGCCAGTTGCCGCGCAATCGAAGAATACCCTCGGTGGTGTTGAGCAAGGTCTTGGCCGAGGGGCCGCCGAGACTGACCAGCAGCTTCGGATTGACCAACTCGATCTGCCTTTCGATGAACGGCCGGCAGATCTCGGTCTCGTGCGGCGTCGGCGTGCGATTTCCCGGCGGCCGCCAGGGGATGACATTGGCGATATAGGCCGACGTGCGGTCGAGGCCGATTGCCGCCAGCATGCGGTCGAGCAGGCGCCCGGAGCGGCCGACGAAGGGCAGGCCTTCGAGGTCCTCATCGCGGCCCGGCGCTTCGCCAACCAGCATCAGCTCGGCATTGGGATTGCCGTCCGCGAAGACCAGGTTTTTAGCGGTGAATTTGAGATTGCAGCCGTCGAAGGCCGCCATGTGCTGACGCAGCTCGTCGAGCGTGGAGGCGCTGGCAGCCATCTGCCGCGCGAGCAGCGCCTGCGCCTCGTCGGGTACTGCCGCGACGGCGGGCGCGGTGCGCGCCGGCGCATCCGGCACCTTGCTTGCGTCCAGCCCGGGCGCTGCCGTTGGTCGCTCTGGCGCTCTGGTTGCGTCGCGGCCTGGCTCCGGTGCCGGCCGTTCCTGGGACCGGCTTTCGCGCGCGGCCGGTGCCTGAGCGCGCTCGGCTTGCTTCGGCTGGACGTCGGCGAAGCGGTTGATGGGCGCGTCCTCCAGCGCCTCATCGACGCCGGCGCTGGCATAGAAGGCGAGCAGCTCGGCGATTTCGGCAGGGGTGTTGGGGAAGGCGGCGATCATGCTGCCACCATCGTCCGCGCGGCGGCGATTTGCAACCTCGGTGAGTTTGTCAGCCCGTCGGTATCCGCGGATCCTGCACCAGATAGAACGTCCAGCGCGGCGTGTAGTCGGTGATCAGGAATTCGAAGCTGCCCGTCATCAGCGGGTCGATCTTGCCGTTCTTGAACAAAAGCCGGTCATAGGGTTCGAAATCGCGGTCGAACTCGGCGAAGTTGCTCGCCACGATGTTGTCGGGCGACTTATTGCGCTGGTCGAAGGACAGGCCATCGCCGAATACGCTCGGCTGGTCGAGGATCTCCTGTAGCTCGAACTGGAACTCCACCCAGGCCTGGCCGCTGTTGTTGAGCGTCTCGATGCGCATGTAAATGATGCCGTTGGCGACCTCGCCGGCCTTGCCGAATGCCTCGATCGGCTTGGTGGTGCGGATGGTCAGCGTCACCGGTGTCGCCGAATTCAGCTCTTCGGTGATGACGATCGGATCCTCCTTGGTGCCGATGCCAGAGGCGCCAGTGATGTGAAAGCCGCCGAGTTCGTCGGAAAAGGAATAGGCGCCGGTTGCCCAGACCTTTTGCGGATCGGCATGGGCAGCCGGGGCCAGCAATGGAAGGAGCGGAAGAACCGCCCGGCAAAGCCGGCCGGGCGTCGAGAAAAAGCGCGTCAATGAGAAGCCGGATGGCTCAGGCGTGCGCATGGCGCGAAGTATTGCCGATAAGCAAGCCGTCGAACAATTGAAAAACGCCGGGAGAAATGGTTCTTCCCGGCCGGGCGCGACTTTTTGTCGAAATCGGCTTTGTCCGTTAAGCGCCGGTTTCCCGTCGCGAATTGATGCGCTATGCAGCGCATGAGCCAGCACAATGCGGGAAAGCGCGGCAAGCCAGTGAGGGGTCGATGAGCGATATCGAACGCGAGAGCATGGAATTCGACGTGGTCATCGTCGGCGCTGGTCCGGCTGGCCTTGCCGCGGCGATCCGTCTGAAGCAGGTCAATCCCGAGCTTTCCGTCGTCGTGCTGGAGAAGGGCGGCGAGGTCGGCGCCCACATCCTGTCCGGTGCCGTCGTCGACCCGATCGGCATCGACCGGCTGCTGCCGGGCTGGCGCGAGGAGGAAGGCCACCCGTTCAAGACGCCGGTGACCGATGATCATTTCCTGGTGCTCGGTCCGGCCGGCTCCTTCCGCCTGCCCAATATCCTGATGCCGCCGCTGATGAACAATCACGGCAACTACATCGTCTCGCTCGGCAATGTCTGCCGCTGGCTGGCGACCAAGGCCGAGGCGCTCGGCGTCGAGATCTATCCGGGCTTTGCCGCCGCCGGCCTGCTCTACAACGATGCCGGCGCCGTCACCGGCGTGGTGACCGGCGACATGGGCGTCGAGAAGGACGGCACGCATGGTCCGTCCTTCGCGCCCGGCATGGCGCTGATGGGCAAATATGTGCTGATCGGCGAGGGCGCGCGCGGCTCGCTCGCCAAGCAGCTGATCGCCAAATACAAGCTCGCCGACGGCCGTGAGCCGGCCAAGTTCGGCATCGGCCTGAAGGAACTCTGGCAGGTCAAGCCGGAGAACCACAAGCCTGGCCTGGTGCAACATTCCTTTGGCTGGCCGCTCGACATGAAGACCGGCGGCGGCTCCTTCCTCTACCACCTCGAGGACAACCAGGTGGCGGTCGGCTTCGTCGTCCACCTGAACTACAAAAACCCGTATTTGTCGCCCTTCGAGGAGTTCCAGCGCTTCAAGACGCACCCGGCGATCAAGGGGACCTTCGAGGGCGCCAAGCGGATCGGCTATGGCGCACGCGCCATCACCGAAGGCGGCTGGCAGTCGGTGCCGAAGCTGTCCTTCCCTGGCGGCGTGCTGATGGGCTGTGCTGCCGGCTTCGTCAACGTGCCGCGCATCAAGGGTTCGCACAATGCGGTGCTATCGGGAATGCTGGCGGCCGAGCATGTCGCGCAAGCGATCGCCGACGGCCGCGCCAATGACGAGCTTTCCTCCTACGAGGCTGCGTGGCGGGCGACCGACATCGGCAAGGATTTGAAGAAGGTGCGCAACGTCAAGCCGCTGTGGTCGCGCTTCGGCACCATCATCGGCGTCGGCCTCGGTGGCCTCGACATGTGGCTGAACACGCTGTTCGGCCTCTCGCCCTTCGGCACGCTGAAGCACGGCAAGGCGGACTACGCGACGCTGGAGCCGGCTGCAAAATATGAAAAGATCGCCTATCCGAAGCCGGATGGCGTACTGACCTTCGATCGGCTCTCCTCGGTGTTCCTGTCCAACACCAATCACGAGGAAAATGAGCCGGTCCACCTCATCGTCGGCGACGCGGCACTGCAGCAGCGCTCCGAGCACGATGTCTTTGCCGGACCCTCGACGCGTTACTGCCCGGCCGGCGTCTACGAATGGGTCGACAAGGACGGCAACGCCGCTGCCGATCCGTCGGCCAAGGACGTGCGCTTCGTCATCAACGCGCAGAACTGCGTCCACTGCAAGACCTGCGACATCAAGGACCCCAACCAGAACATCAACTGGGTGCCGCCACAAGGCGGCGAAGGCCCGGTCTATCAGGGCATGTGAGACAGGCAGACGCCTGACCCGGCCGTCTCGACCGCCGCTCAAACAAAAGCCGGCGAGGGGCCAGTCTATCGGGGCATGTAACGGGCCTGTTGAAACCGCGGCGCGCTTGTGTTTCCCTTCCCTGACGAGTGGAGGAAGGCCATGCGCGTTTCGGTTCTGGCATGCCTTGCGGCGATTGGCGTCCTGTGCAGTTTCAGCCCCATAGCATCGGCCGGCACCAAGCTGCTGGTCAAGACGCGCACCTACGAGATATCAGGTACAACAGGCGTGGCCCTGGTCGCGGCGATGGACCGCAACGGCCCCAAGCATGGCTTCATGACCCGCGCCATCGCCGACACCGCCTATACGGTGAATTGGGACCTCGCCATCAGCCGCACCGATGGAGTCTGCCACCTGCGGCAGGCCGACGGCGTGCTCGACCTCACCTACACCTATCCGCGTCTGGCGCAGCCGGCCAGTGCCGCGCTCGAACGCCGCTGGAAGCGGTTCTTCGCCGGCGTCCGTGCGCATGAGGAGACGCATGGCCGCATCGCCAGGCGCATGATGCAGGCCACCGCGAAGTCGGTCCGTCGGCTCAAGCTTGCCGACAACTGGTTTTGCACCGGCACCCGCCAGGAGGCGAGACGGCGTATCAACGCCGTCTACGCCGAATACGAGGCGAAGCAAAGGGCCTTCGACGCCCGCGAGCACCGCAATGGCGGCCATGTCGAGCATCTGGTGGATGCCTTGATCAAGCCTTGAGGATCGAAGGAACGCAGCGCTAGCGCAGCGTCTTGCCCGGTTGTTTGACGGCCGCCAGCGCCGTCTCATGCTCGTCGTCCGGCTTGTTCTCTTGCGGACGCAGCGAAAACTCCACCAGCACGGGAAGATGATCGGAGCCGGTTTCTTCGAGCCGCGTCGCCGAATGGATGATCACCCCGCCCTTGCTGAACACCTGGTCGATCGGCAGGCCGGCGAAGCGCCGCAGGACATCCGGCAGCTTGATGTACATCCAGGTCGGTCCGGCCGACGGCATGACGGTGAGCTTGCCGAGCGCCGCGACACGCCGCACCGCCGCGCTCCACGGCACGGCGTTGCAGTCGCCGGCCATGATCGCCGTCTCGCCAAGCGAGGCGAGCTGCTCCGACAGTTCACCGATCTGCCAGGACTGCTCGCGCGGCCATGGCCAGCTGAGATGGATCGCGGCGACATCGGCGCTGACACCGCCGAAGTCGACGCTCGCGATCGCCATCGCCCCGCGCCGCTCGCAATGCGGCCCGGTCCCCGCGACGAACGGACGCCTGGAGAGCAGCGCAACGCCGAACACGCCGTTCGGATAGGGACAAAGGATCCGGTAGGGATAGGCGCTGGTGATATAGCCAAGCTCGGTCGTCCACATCTCCGACACCTCGTCGAGGGTGATCACGTCGGGATTGGTCCGCCCTATCAGCGACAGCACTTTCTTCGGCGTCGGATTGTCGTAGCGCAGGTTCATCTGCAGCAGGCTGTAGACGATCTGGTCGGCCGGTTTGGCGTCCGCCTGCACCGGCCACAGCCTGGGTAGCGCGCTCAGCGTCGTGGCGAAGCTGGCGATGGCGAACAGCAGTGCCGCGGCCGCCTGCAGGCGAAACGGGGTTGCAAGCAGGGGCAGCGCCAGGAGCGCGATCAGCACGGCCAGATGAACGCGGAAATGCGAGAAGGAATCGAAGGCCGGATGCAGCGTGCCGAAAAACCCGGCAATCAGGGCGGCCGCGAACGCCATCATCGCCAGGAATGTCACCCCGGCTGTCATGTTAGAGCGCGATCCACCTGATCTCATCTGCCTGACTACTCAATGCCGCTGGCAACCTGTCCGGCTTGCTTATCCGTCAAATTGCGGCCCGATCAAGACGACGAGTTGCCTAGCCGGTTTTTGCAGCTGGTGACCGCCTATTGGAAGGCAGTCTCGGAAAAGCTCCTGAGTTTGCGCGAATGCAGCCGCTCCATAGGCATTCCGGCCAGCTTCTCCATCGCCTTGATGCCAATCGTGAGATGCTGCGCCACTTGCCTTTTGTAGAACTCGGTCGCCATGCCCGGCAGCTTCAGCTCGCCATGCAGCGGCTTGTCGGAGACGCACAGCAGCGTGCCGTAGGGCACGCGGAAGCGGAAGCCGTTGGCGGCGATGGTCGCCGATTCCATGTCGAGCGCGATGGCGCGCGACTGTGACAGCCGCTGCACCGGTCCGCGCTGGTCGCGCAGCTCCCAGTTGCGGTTGTCGATGGTGGCGACGGTGCCGGTGCGCATGATGCGTTTGAGGTCGTAGCCGGAAAGCCCGGTTACCTCGGCGACCGCTTCCTGCAGTGCCACCTGGATCTCGGCTAGCGGGGGGATCGGCACCCAGACCGGCAGGTCGTCGTCCAGCACATGGTCCTCGCGCACATAGGCATGCGCCAGCACATAGTCGCCAAGCGCCTGCGTGTTGCGCAGGCCGGCGCAGTGGCCGAGCATCAACCAGGCGTGCGGCCTCAGCACCGCGATATGGTCGGTGATCGTCTTGGCGTTGGAGGGACCGACGCCGATATTGACCATGGTGATGCCGCCATGGCCGGGCTTCTTCAGATGATAGGCCGGCATCTGCGGCAGGCGTTGCGGCGGCGTGCCTTCGGCGGGCACGCTCGACCCGGCATGGGTGATCACGTTGCCGGGTTCGATGAATTCGGCATATCCGCCGCCGCCATTCTCCATCAGATCGCGTGCGCGGGCGACAAATTCGTCGATGTAGAACTGGTAGTTGGTGAACAGCACGAAGTTCTGGAAATGCTGCGGGCTGGTCGCGGTGTAATGCGTCATGCGGTGCAGCGAATAGTCGATGCGCTGCGCCGTGAACGGCGCCAGCGGCCGCGGCTCGCCGAACGCCACTTCGAACGTGCCGTTGGCGATCTGGTCGTCAGTGCCGTCGAGGTCCGGCACGTCGAACAGGTCGCGGATCGGCCGCTGGATACGCTCGGCGGCGCTGCCGTCGACATAGGTGCCCTCCAGGAAGGCGAAATGCAGCGGAATAGGCGTGGTCGATTCCGACACCGTTACCTGGACGCCATGGTTGCGCATGATCAGCCGAAGCTGCTCGACAAGGTAGTTTTCGAACAGCGCCGGCTGGGTGATGGTGGTCGAGAAATGTCCGGGCGTCGGCATGTGGCCATAGGCCTGTCGCGAGTCGACCTGGCTGAAGGAGGTCGTGGTGACGCCGATCTCGGGATAGAAGGCCCGGTAGCGCTTGTTGCTGTCGCCGCCGGCGGCCAGTGCCGCGAAGGAATCGCGCAGGAACTTGGTGTTGCGGTCGTAAAGCACCTGCAAGGCCGCGACCGCCTTCTTGGCGTCGTTGAAACTCTGCCTGCCGAAAGGCTCAGGCATGACGACCGATTCGATGGCTTGGGGGTAGATTCGCTTTTCCATGGCTCAATATAGAGAGTTGGAAGAGCGGTTGGGAGGGGGAGGCGGGCGCGAAGGCGGCCAAAGTGCCGATTTTTGTCCGCGTCTTGAGATGGAAGTGAGATCAGGTCAGCCTCGGCCTCGCCTGAGTATCGACGTGTTTCAGCCGCGCTGCAGGGAGACCAGCAACACGAAGCCGACGCCCGACTTCCGCGGCGAGGGGGCCTCGATCGTCGAGCCGTTATCGGCCCGCATCATCGGCACCGCCAGCACCGGGGCGGCAAGCAGCATCAGGATGAGCGCCGCCCGCGGCAGGAGCCGGAGGATGTTCAGGGCGCTGGTGGTGATGCGGTTCATGGTCGTTGCTTCTCGTTTGAGGGTTGGTCGGTTCAGCGGATGAAATGGTTCATGCAGCCCGGCCGGCAGGCATTGGCGCCATCCCAGGCGCGGGCCGGGCGTCCGGCCTCGGCCACCAGGATGGCGAAGAGCATGCCGAACAGGCTCATCAGCAGGCAGACGATGGCGAAGCGGCGGGCAAGCATGCGTTGATCCTCTCCTTCAATGCCGAGGAGAATGCCCGAGCGCCGCTGAACCGGCTCTGATGCCGGTATTCATCTGCGGTTCAAGTTCGTTGCTGAGAATTTGGTGGCGAGCCTGCCGCCGAAAAAGAAAACGGGGCCGCGAAGGCCCCGTTTTCAGGTGATGGCGGCGAAGGCGCCGATCAGAGCTTGTGCCAGGTCTGGCTCTTGCAGAGCAGGCCGCCGAGCACGCAGCCGCTCATCTTGAGCGAGGTGCCCGAAAGCGTCGCCTTGCCGGCATAGGTCTTGTCTGTTTCCGGGTCGGTTATGCTGCCGGCATATTTGTTGTCGCCGGCCGCCTTCAGCGAGCCGATCGTCTTGCCGGCGAACTTGCCGGTCTTCAGCGTGATGGAAAACGCGCCGCCGCCGCCGATCGCCGCCGTCTCGCCGGATTGCGTCTTCCAATTGCCCTCGATCGGATCGGCAAAGGCCGCGCCGGCCATGATCAAGGTGGCCGCCACGGCCAGGCTCACTTTTCGCAACATGTCTGTCCTCCCTATAGGTTCAGGTGGGCCCCGTCCCGCCTTCCTACCCCTTACGCAAACGTAAGCTAGTCCAGCTTCCGGCAAAACAAAAGCGGTGCCGCCGGGGAAGGTTGCAGGATTTTGCCGCCCCTCTTCAACGCGGAAATGAACGGGCCGCTTCGTGGTCTTTGGTTCCCGTGGTTAGCGGAGTCTTGATCCGGTCGTTAGAAGTTTTCGTCAAATTTGCCGCAAACAGGCTCAACTGCGGGCTTTGTATGCTTAACGAATTTAAGCGTTTACCTCTTGTTTTAGCTTTGTTTTCCTCAAATTAAGCACGCCATTTAACGACGGATTCAAGGCTCGGCTTCATCCTCGAAAGCATCGAAAGAGCGGCCCCCCGAGGGATACCAAGGGACAGAAGGAGGCAGCTCTCGGGAGCCAGACAGGGGATTGAAATGGCACGTTTTGAAATGCTTGAAGGCGGCTTCGGCGCCATGGGAGCAACCGCCCAGGCCGACATTCTTTTCGAACTGGGCATGATGTATGCGACCGGCCGCGACTGCGAGACCGACGTCGTTGCCGCCCACAAATGGTTCAACATCGCCGCGATCAAGGGTTCGGTCCGCGCCGCTGAGCTGCGCTCCGAACTGTCAGCGGCAATGTCGAAGGCCGAGATCGCCAGGGCGCTGCGCGAAGCGCGCGAATGGATGACGATGCACTGAGGGATATCCGAGGGGGCCAAGGCCGCGCAGACGGCCGGCGCCAGGGACAAGGCCGCGGCAAGACGGTCGGACGAACAGGAAGACAGGGATGCGACCGGGCGCGGGAGTGTTCGGGGAAGCTCGATTGGCAAAAGCTGCGACCGGCCGGGACAAGGCCGGCGCGGCTTTTGCCGTTTTAGGCGGTTCGCGATACATTGCAGGCCCAATCGAGTGCCGGCAATGCGCCAAGACATGCCGGGCGAAGGATGAAATTGTCCGGCCTCTCTGAAAGAAGCGCGGCCGAAACGGCCGCGCGCCAGTGGAGGAGTTCTATCGCTATGAAAAAATTGGGTATTTTGAGCGCGGCCGCATTGGGCCTGATGATGAGCGCGCCCTTGGCCTTCGCCGATGACATCACCATTTCCGTGGTTGGTCCGATGACCGGCCAGCTCGCCACCATCGGCGACCAGTTCAAGCAGGGCGCCCAGGCCGCCGCCGACGCCATCAACGCCTCCGGCGGTGTCAACGGCAACCAGATCAAGCTCGACGTTCAGGACGACCAATGCGATCCGAAGCAGGCGGTTTCGGTCGCCAATCGCATCGTCGCCGACGGCACCAAATTCGTCGACGGCCATGCCTGCTCGGGTTCCAGCATTCCCGCCTCCGCCGTCTATGCCGAGGCCGGCACGCTGATGATGAGCCCGGCCTCCTCAAATCCGGAGCTGACCGATGCCGCGGCCAAGGCCGGCTGGCCGACGATCATGCGCCTCTATACGCGCGACGATGCGCAGGGCGCCTTCATCGGTCCGTGGATCGCCAAGAAATATGCCGGCAAGAACGTCGTCATCCTGCATGACAAGAGCGCCTACGGCCAGGGCGTGGCCGACGCCGTCAAGGCGACGATGAATGCCGGCGGCCTCAAGGAAGTGGATTACGAAGGCATCAATGCCGGCGAGAAGGACTATTCCGCCCTTGTCACCAAGCTGAAGGAGCTGAAGGCCGACGTCGTCTATTTTGGCGGCTACCATCCGGAAGCCGGCCTCATCCTGCGCCAGGCGGCCGAGCAGAACGTCAAGTTCCAGCTGATCATGCCGGACTCGATCGCCACACCGGAATTCTGGCAGGTTTCCGGCCCGGCCGGCGAAGGCACGATGTTCGTCTTCCCGTCGGATCCGCAGGCGAAGCCCCAGGCCAAGGATGCCGTCGCCAAGATCAAGGCCGGCGGCTTCGCACCGGAAGGCTTCACACTGTTCTCCTATGCCGTGGTCCAGGCCTTCGCCGAGGGCATCAAGCGCGCCGGCAGCGACGATCCGGCCAAGGTCGCCGAAGCGCTGAAGAACGGCCAGCCGATCAGCACCGTGGTCGGCGACGTCGTCTTCGACGAGAAGGGCGACCTGAAGAACGCCAGCTACGACATCAACCAGTGGCACGATGGCAAATACGCGCCGATCCAGCCGTAGTCGTTCTGCATCCGGATTGAGATGGCCGGGCTCATCCCGGCCATTTTCATTTGGAGTGGCTACCTTGCGCCTCATCTACGAAGCGCACCAGCACTGTGCCGTCGCTCACCTGCGCGCCCTCGGCCGCAACCTCGGCGATCACCCCGTCATGCGGGGCTGCGATTGTGTGCTCCATCTTCATCGCCTCCAGGATCAAGAGCGGCTGGCCCTTGATCACGGCATCGCCCACCCCGGCGCGCACCAGCTTGACCAGCCCGGGCATCGGCGCGCGCAGGCTGCCGGATGCCGCGGCCGCATCATCGGCCTTACCCAGCGGATCAGGCACCGCGAAGGAATAGCCGACCGCGCCTTCGAACACGGTGACGTGTCCCGGCCATCGGGCGGTGCGCGGAATGGCCCGCAGATCATGCGAATTGATCGCGTCATGCGGCGCTTCCAGCGCCACCTGGAAGCGGCCGTCCGGCCGTGCCGAGACCCGCGCCAGGATATCTTCCTCGCCGTGACGAAGCCTGATACGTCGCGCTACCGTGTGGAAGTGTGCATAGCCGGCAAGCGACGCCCACGGGTCGCCGCCGGTGGCGGGGGCGCCTGCGCCGGTCGCCGCGAGCGCGGCGGCGGCGATGGTCTCGTCGCTTGGCGGGGGCAGGGCGACCAGCTCATCCTGGTGCCGGCCGATCAGCCCGGTGTCGACGTCGCCGGCCGCGAAATCGGCATCAGCCGCGAGCGCGGCGAGAAAGGCGGTGTTGACCGTCGAGCCGGCCACTTCGGTCTCAGCCAGCGCCTTGCGCAGCGCCGCAAGCGCTGCGGCCCGGTCCTTGCCGTGCACCACCAGCTTGGCGATCATCGGATCGTAGAAGGGCGAGATCTGATCACCCGCGCGCACGCCGGTCTCGATCCGCATGGCGGCATGCTCTGGCGCGGTTTGCGGGAATTTCAGGTGGTGCAGCGTGCCCGTCGCCGGCAGGAATCCTCTGGTGGCGTCCTCGGCATAGATGCGCGCCTCGAAGGCATGGCCAGCGAGCTGGAGTTCGCCTTGCGTCTTCGGCAGTTTCTCGCCGGCCGCGACCCGCAGCTGCCATTCGACCAGATCGATGCCGGTCACCATTTCGGTAACCGGATGTTCGACCTGCAGGCGCGTGTTCATCTCCATGAACCAGAAGCGGTCGGCCTTCAGCCCCTGCGAGGCGTCGACGATGAATTCGATCGTGCCGGCGCCTGAATAGCTGATCGCCTTGGCGGCCTTCACCGCGGCCTCGGTCATCGCCTTGCGCAGCACCGGCGTCATGCCTGGGGCAGGCGCTTCCTCGATCACTTTCTGGTGGCGGCGCTGCGCCGAGCAGTCACGCTCGAAGAGATGCACGGCATTGCCGAAATTGTCGCCGAACACCTGCACTTCGATGTGGCGCGGCTTGTCGACGTATTTTTCCACCAGCACGCGGTCGTCACCGAACGCCGCCTTTGCCTCACGCCGCGCACCGGACAGCGCCTCGGAGAAATCGTCCGGGTGGTCGACGCGGCGCATGCCCTTGCCGCCGCCGCCGGCGCGCGCCTTGATCAGCACGGGATAGCCGATCTCGCGCGCTTTGGAGGCCAGGAGCACGATCTCCTGCGCTTCGCCGTGATAGCCAGGCACAACCGGCACGCCGGCCTTCTCCATCAGGCGCTTGGCCGCGTCCTTCAGCCCCATGGCGCGGATCGAAGCCGCCGACGGGCCGATGAAGACGAGCCCCGCCGCCGTCACCTGATCGACGAACTCGGGATTCTCCGAGAGAAAGCCGTAGCCGGGATGGATGGCCTCGGCACCGGTGGCGAGTGCTGCCGCGACGATCCTGTCGCCGCGCAGATAGCTTTCGCCGACCGGCGAGGGTCCGATATGGACCGCCTCGTCGGCCATCCCGACATGCAGGGCCTTCGCATCCGCATCCGAATAGACGGCGACGGTGCGCAGGCCCAACCTTCGTGCCGTGCGGATGACGCGACAGGCGATCTCGCCGCGATTGGCGATCAGGATCTTGCCGAACATGGAGCCCCCCGGTTTTGCCTCGGTCGGCGCCAGTCGGGCGAGCGTCGGCCTACTTCGAAGCTGCGATTTCGCAGCCGCCGCTCGCGGTCTTGACCCTCCACCTCTTCAAGCCCGCCTGGCAGGATCGTAGCGCCCGCTCTTCCGCGGCCTTTTGCGACGGAGCGTTCAGTCCCGAGCCGCAGATGATGTAGAGGTCGACGACGCGCGAATAGAAGGTCGTTGCATAGGCCGAATGGCCACTTGCAGCCACATAGTCCTTGTAGGCCCTGGTGCATTCGTCCTTCGCGCTGCCCGGCAAATACGGAGTGAATCGTTTGTCGCCGACCTTCCCGGCCAGCGATTGCGCCGCGCCGGCTCCGGCCGCAGCGCATATAAGCAATCCCGCAAGTATCGAAACAGTCGTCCGTCGAAGATAATTCGGCTTCATTTTCACCCCATGCCCATAGCAAAATGCAGGGTGAGCAGTAGCGTCTATTTTTCGGTGCGGCTAGTCCGAAATCGAAAAGTCCTATTTGAAACTGTAAATCGTCCCTGCCGCTCATAAAGTTCTGTCTCCGCCAAGAGCAGCAACGGTCTCTCGGTATAGTTCCGCCATTTGCTCATCAAAGCAGCAAAAAGTGACGGTTTCCGGTACCGCGGTCTGGCTCAGGAAGGCATCTACGGTGCCGACAGCAATCTCGGTCGCTTCATCCTTCGGGTAGCCATAGATGCCAGTCGAGATCGCCGGAAACGCAATCGTGCGGCATTGCCTCCCGGCGGCAATTTCGAGCGAACGCCGGTAGCAGGAGGCGAGCAGGTCGGCCTCGCCCTTGCCGCCGCCCTGCCAGACCGGCCCGACCGTGTGGATGACGTAGCGCGTCGGCAGCCGGTAGCCCTTGGTCAGCTTGGCATCGCCGGTCTTGCAGCCGTTGAGGGTCCGGCATTCCGCCAGGAGTTCGGGCCCGGCCGCGCGATGGATGGCGCCGTCGACGCCGCCGCCGCCGAGCAACGACGAGTTGGCGGCGTTGACGATGGCATCAACCGCCAGCTTCGTGATGTCGCCGGTATGAATGCGGATCCTTTGTCCGGTTTCGTTCATCTCACATCCTGAACACGCCGAAGCGCGTCTCCTCGATCCCGGCATTGAGCGCGGCGGAAAGGCTGAGCGCCAGCACCTCGCGCGCCTTCGCCGGATCGATGATGCCGTCGTCCCACAGCCTCGCCGAGGAATAGAGCGGGTGGCCCTCATGCTCGTATTTCATCAGGATCGGCTTCCTGAATTTGGCTTCCTCCTCGGCGCTCCATTCACCGCCCTTGCGTTCGATACCCTCACGCTTGACCATCGCCAGCACCGTTGCCGCCTGCTCGCCGCCCATCACCGAAATGCGCGCATTCGGCCACATCCACAGGAAGCGGGGCGAATAGGCCCGCCCGCACATGCCGTAATTGCCGGCGCCGAACGAACCGCCGATGATCATCGTCACCTTCGGCACCTTGGCGGTGGCGACCGCCATCACCAGCTTGGCGCCATCCTTGGCGATGCCGCCGGCTTCGTACTTCTTGCCCACCATGAAGCCGGTGATGTTCTGCAGGAAGACCAGCGGAATGCCGCGCTGGCAGCAGAGCTCGATGAAATGCGCGCCCTTCAGCGCGCTTTCCGAGAACAGCACGCCGTTGTTGCCGAGGATGCCGACCGGCATGCCGTGCAGATGGGCAAAGCCGGTCACCAAGGTGGTGCCGTAATTCTGCTTGAACTCGTCGAACTCCGAGCCGTCGACGATGCGCGCGATCACCTCGCGCACGCCATAGGGCTGGCGCAGGTCCGTCGGCACGATGCCGTAGAGTTCATGCGGGTCATGAAGCGGCGGATTCGGTTTCTGTAAGTTCAGACTTACCGCCTTGTTCCGATTGAGATTCCTGATGATGCGCCGGCATATGGCCAGCGCATGTTCGTCATCCATCGCATAGTGGTCGGCGACACCCGAAAGCCTGGTGTGCACGTCGGCGCCGCCGAGTTCCTCGGCGCTGACATCCTCGCCGGTCGCGGCTTTCACCAGCGGCGGGCCGCCGAGGAAGATGGTCGCCTGGTTGCGGACCATGATGGTTTCGTCCGACATTGCCGGCACATAGGCGCCGCCAGCCGTGCAGGAACCCATGACGCAGGCGATCTGCGGGATGCCGGCCGCTGACATGTTGGCCTGGTTGTAGAAGATGCGGCCAAAATGCTCGCGGTCGGGAAACACCTCGTCCTGGTTGGGCAGATTGGCGCCGCCGCTATCGACCAGATAAACGCAAGGCAGGTTGTTCTGCAGCGCGATCTCCTGCGCGCGCAGGTGCTTCTTCACCGTCAGCGGATAGTAGGTGCCGCCCTTCACAGTGGCGTCGTTGACGACGACCATCACCTCCGTGCCCTCGACGCGGCCGATGCCGATGATGATGCCAGCGGCGGGAATGTCCTCGCCATACATCGACCATGCCGCGAACTGGCCGATCTCGAGGAAGGGCGAGCCGATGTCTAGCAACTGCGCAAGGCGCTCGCGAGGCAGGAGCTTGCCGCGCCCGACATGGCGCTCGCGCGCTTCGTCAGAGCCGCCGCGTTCGATGCTTGCAGCCTTCTCGGAAATGTCGGCGACGAGGGCGCGCATGCGCTCGGCGTTGGCGCGGAACGTGTCGGAGGCTGGGGAGATTTGGGATTGCAATGTGGCCACGTTGTTCCTCTCACCCCTCTTGATGCCGCGACGGAACCAGTGTAACAGCCCGCGCCCGGATGCCGCGCGCCAGGCATGGCATCCTTTTTACTAGTGACACCCTCAGGAGGCGACGATGAAAGGCATCGATATGCGTTTCACCAGATGTCTCCCTTCGGCCATGGCCTGACGCCGCCGAAGGGCGGCTTTCCACGTCCCGATTTTGAGCAAGAGGAACACGGCGCCTGCAAGCGCTGTGGGTGTCACAATGTATTTGCGGTTTGTAACGCCGCTGATCCATCCGAAGAGCCGGGTGGAGACCGGCTTTTTCCATGCGTCCTGGTATCTGTACCGGAACGGCTGCCCGGACTGGATCCATGACGAACTGGAGGATCAGTTCGACTGGTTCAATCGGCATCTGCCCATTCCTGGCCGGGTTGGCCGGCATTTCAAGCGCCGGAACTCGATCTGGGGCGTCTGCTGGTTTCACCCGGATGCCAGGGAGGCGATCAGCCGCGCGCGCTATTGTGCCTGGCTGATCGAGGAGGGCGGCTTGCCGGTGCGGTCGATAACGTCGGCGCGCCAGTGCGAGGTTCTGTGGCGCGACGCGCACCAGATCGTCGCCAAGCCAACCGACGACCTGCCCAAGGCGTTCGGCTGAGTTGGCGGAGGGGGACATCAAACTCCCTCCGCCATGATCTCGCGCCCGATCAGCCAGCGGCGGATCTCGCTGGTGCCAGCGCCGATCTCGTAGAGCTTGGCGTCTCGTAGAAGCCGGCCGGTCGGATAGTCGTTGATGTAGCCATTGCCGCCGAGCAGCTGGATAGCGTCGAGCGCCATCTGCGTTGCCTTCTCGGCCGCGAACAGCACGCAGCCGGCGGCGTCCTTGCGCGTGGTCTCGCCACGATCGCAGGCGGCGGCGACCGCGTAGACATAGGCGCGCGCGGCATTCATCGTCGCGTACATGTCGGCGAGCTTGCCCTGCACCAGCTGGAACGTGCCGATCGGCTGGCCGAACTGCTTGCGCTCATGCACATAGGGGATCGCCACGTCGAGGCACGCCGCCATCAGCCCGATCGGACCGCCGGCCAGCACCGCGCGCTCATAGTCGAGACCCGACATCAAGACCTCGACACCACGCCCTTCCTCGTGCAGCACGTTCTCGAACGGCACCTCGACATTCTCGAACACCAGTTCCCCGGTGTTGGAGCCGCGCATGCCGAGCTTGTCTAGCTTCTGCGCCACCGAGAAGCCGGCGAAATCCTTCTCGATGATGAAGGCGGTGATGCTGCGCGAATGGCGATCCGGGTCGGTCTTGGCATAGACCACCAGCGTCCCGGCGTCGGGACCGTTGGTGATCCACATCTTGGAACCGTTGAGCACATAGCGGTCGTTGCGTTTCTCGGCGCGCAGTCGCAGCGACACCACATCGGAGCCGGCGCCCGATTCCGACATCGCCAGCGCGCCGACCTTCTCGCCAGAGCAGAGGGCAGGGAGGTATTTCTCCTTCTGCGACGACGTTGCCCAGCGGTTGATCTGGTTGACGCAGAGATTGGAGTGCGCCCCGTAGGACAAGCCGACCGAGGCCGAGGCGCGCGAGATCTCCTCTACCGCCACGACATGGGCGAGATAGCCCATACCGCTGCCCCCGAATTCCGGATCAGCGGTGATGCCAAGCAGGCCGAGCGCGCCGAGCTCCGCCCACAGATGCGCCGGGAATTCGTTGGCGCGGTCGATCTCGGCCGCGATCGGCGCGATCTTCTCCTGCGCGAAACGCCGCACAAGGTCGCGCAGCGCCTCGATGTCCGGATCGAGCCCGAAGCTCAGCGTGTTCGTGTACATGCCGTTCCTCCCTGCGTATGCCCGATCTTCGCGGGGGATCATGCGCGAAACTCAGAGCGCCACGACGTCCCTGGCGCGCCCTTGGCGGATTGTCGCGCCGACCAGGCGCATTGTCATCGAAAGATATGACGTGGTGACTTCGCCGATCGACAGCCGCTCGCCCGGCCGGAACCAGACGATGACGCCGGTCATCATCTGGATCAGCGCCATGGCGGTGAGCCCGATGTCGTCGATCGCAAAGACGCCGTCCTCCGCGCCGTCGCGCAGGATGGCGCGAAGTTCCTTCTCATAGGCCGAGCGCTGCTTGAGGATCAGCGTCAGCCGGTCGTGCGAAAGGCTGCGCAGCTCCATGTTCGAGACATGCGTGGCGTGGCGGCGCTCGATATGAAAGGCGATATGGTTTTCGACATAGGCGGCGAGCCGCGCCACCGGATCGGCGCCGGCCGGACGCGCCGCTTCCCAGGCCTGCAGCAGCCCTTCCATATGCTCGCGCATCAGCGTGAACAGCAGGTCTTCCTTGGTTGGGAAATAGCGATAGAGCGCGGCGGCCTGCACGCCGACTTCCGCCGCCAGCAGACGCATCGACATCGCCTCGTAGCCGAGGCGCGCGATTAGGCTCACCGCCGCCTCGCGGACGGCCGCTTCGGTCTTTTCCCCGTCGGAACCCGTCGTCCGCGCCATGGTCGCTCCTTACTCTATTAATAAAACAAACGTTCAATTAATTCAAGGGGCGACTAGGCGATTATCCGGAAGTCAACGGGTGGGCTGTGCGGTTCCATTTGCTCGATCTCGACCGTCAAGACCACGGCACCCCTTGGCCCTTGCCACAAACGGTCGATCATTGTCGAAACGGCAGCGTCGGTTCCCGCGAGCATGGCCGTCACCGTGCCGTCGCTCTCGTTGCGCACCCAGCCGGTGAGCCCGAGCCGCACGGCTTCGCTCCGCGTCCAGACCCTGTAGCTGACGCCTTGCACCCTGCCATGAACGCTGGCCCGCACTGCCCTTTGCTGGTTGGCCATGACTCGCTCCCTGCACAGAGTCTGGCGCGGAATCGAGCGAAAGCAACCGGCTTGAGGGGGTATTGCTATCGATTTGTTGGAGCTCGGCTCGGTGCCTGGACCAGCCGCGCCGCGCCGCTGTCAGTTCCCCCGCGCCGCAGCCAGCGCGCCGGGCAGTTCTTCGGCGAAGATGTCGAGCTCGTGATCAAGTCCGACGCTGACCCTTATGCAGCGGTCGAGCTTCGGCGCCATCGGTTTGCGGATGAACACGTCGCGCGACAAAAGTCCTTGCAGCACCTTCATCGCGAAGGCGCCGTCACTGCCACAGTCTATGGTGACGAAGTTGGTCGCCGAGGGCAGGGGCCTCAGCCCGTTGGTCTCGGCAATTGCGGCAATGCGCCGCCGGCCGGCGGCGACGCGCGCCACCACGCTTTCCAGGAAGGCCTGGTCGGCCAGCGCTTCGACACCGGCGATCTGCGCCATGCGGCTGACGCCGTAATGATTGCGGATCTTCTCGAAATCGCGGATCACCTGCGGCTCGGCCACCGCGTAGCCGCAACGTATGCCGGCCAACCCATAGGCCTTTGAGAAGGTGCGCATGCGGATGACGTTCGGGCGGGACACGTCGATCGGCGGCAGCGCCGAGGCTGGCCCAAGCTCGCCATAGGCCTCGTCGAGCACAAGCATGGTGGTCTCGGGCAGCGCCTCGATGAAGCGAATGATCTCTGCAGCCTCCCACCAACTGCCCATCGGATTGTCGGGGTTGGAAAGGTAGACCAGCGGCGCCTTTTCCCTGACCACCGCCGCGAGCAGCGCGTCCAGGCTTTCCCGGTCATTCTCGTAAGGCACCGCGACCAGCCTTCCGCCGACGCCGGCCACATGGAAGTTGAAGGTCGGGTAGGCGCCGAGCGAGGTCACCACCGCGTCGCCCGGCGCCACAAACATACGCGCCACCAGGCTGAGCAGCCCGTCTATGCCTTCGCCGACCACCACATTGTCGGCGCCGACGCCGAGATGCGCGGCCGCGGCCTGCTTGAGGTCAAAATTGTCGGGGTCGCAATACATCCACATGTCGCCGGCGATCGCAGTCATGCGGGCAATGACACGCGGCGAGGGCCCGAAGCTGCTCTCGTTGGCGCCGATGCGCGCGCGGAAGGCGTGCCCGCGGTCGCGCTCCTGCGCCTCCGGACCGACAAACGGCACCGTCGAGGGAAGCGCGGCGATGATCGGCGTAAGGGGAGGGCGCAGGCGCATGGCAAGAGGCTCGTTGAGAAAGGGACCTCTTGCTAGCGTGAGGGAGTGGCAGGTGCAAGTTCCACCGCCTCTTCAGGACCGGACGTCACTTCCGCTCAATTTATGTGGACGACGACGTAGCGTCCGCCGTAGGGCTGATAGTACCTGCTGCCACAGTGCCACAGCACTGTGCCGTCGATCGTGGTCTTCACGCACGCTGCGGGGAGCCTGGTCACGTAGATAGTCGTACGGCGGATTGTTCTGCGTGTGGTACGCCTTGCGACCCCTGCGACGCTGCCAGGCGTGAGCGGACGGCCAACTTTCGCCTGTGCGTCGCCCACGAAGGAGGCGAACGGGGCAACCGCGTCGACCATATCGGCAAACATCATGACGACGGCGATCCCGGCAGCGCCGGTCAATCTCAAGCTAGGTCTTGCCATTTTTGCATCCTCCCAGAAGCTCATCACTCCGTGCACTTAGATTCGCGGCCGATATAACCACCCGCCCGACGCAAGCCTGCGCCAAACCCAAATCAGGCTGTGCCCGCTCGCAGACCCTGCGTATCAGAGGCAGCTTATTGTTAGCATTTTAGAATATACTAATTCACGAGTGCGGCTTCTATCCGGATTGCGCAATTCCATCGAACTCGTTGCAATGACAACGCGGCGCAATTTTCTCGGCGCACGTTACGCCCTGGGTCACGATCTCCCGGCACGCTGAAGTGTTTCCTTCGGAGACTCGCCGAAGAAGAGGCGGTAGTTCGCGGCGAAGCGGCCCAGATGGGTGACCCCCAAATCCATAGCAATCGTTGTAACGCTCAAGCCGTTTGCACGCGCCGTGGTAAGGAGCCGTCTGGCTTCGTTGAGGCGGAGCGCTCTGATGAATTCGAGCGGGGTCACTGCAAATGTGGTGCGGAAGGCGTACTCGAGCTGTCGACGGCTGACACCGATTTCCTTGCACAGTCGAACAATGGGAATGTCTTCCCGGATATGAGTGCGAATGAAATCCTCGGCCGCCGACGCTTGTGTGAAATGACGACTCGCGGAACTGGCTGTCCCGGTCTCACGACTGTCTCCCTCCGCGAAGGCGTCAGCCACCAGCCCCAGATATTCCACGACTGCACCTGGAGGCTGCTCAAGCAGAATTGGATCGCTTGCAATTGTCCCAAGGTGGTCTGCTATCGACTTCATCTGGCTTCTGAGTCTTTGCGCTTCGTCGGTGGCGAGCCGAACTGCCGCGGGGCGATCGTTAATCCGTTCGAGAACCATCCCCGCCGCAATCGACTGGATTTCCATCCAGGTCGCGGTCGGAACAATGGCGACAGCATAAGTGAGACCGGGCCGGACCGTCGCCGTCACGCTCGTGCCGGCAGGGATTGCCAGGATCAAGTCATCTTCGAGCGCAATGCCGCATATCGTCGACCCACAGGCCCGCTCGATAGCCACCAACGCCACGGAGCCTGGATCGAAACCACCCCTGGCGCGGAAGGCGCAATTGAATTCTGGCAGGTCGAGCGCCCACTTGCCGGGGGACTGGATTTGCCGGATGCGCGAGGGAAGCCGGCCTGCCGAAAGCCTGTCGACTTCCACGGGCAGGCCAGAGGCGGCGCTGGTTAGGTCGTCAGGGCCAAGCAGCACATCCCTGTACGAAGGCGATGAAGGCCAAGCAGTCAAAAAAACGTCCTTTGCGCAAAGTGGATAGCAGGACGGTTGTATTAGGTATATCTTATAAGCAAATTGCGCGAAATCAAATTGGCGCGGGAATATCGCCTACAAAAGGCGGGCGGGGACTATGAGCAGAAAAGGCCAGTTTCAGTGGGCTGCGCCGAGAACATCGGGTGCGCCCGCCCGAGCAATCATGCGTTGTGGAGCTGCCGGCTTCCTGGGCGTGGCCGAGACGGCCAGTTCGGCGATGGTGTCAAGCGTCCTAGCCGCGGAAGGCGGCGCAAGATCCTATCTGCTCGGTTCGCGCGGGCCAGGGTTCGAATGCATGAATCAGTTTAGCAGAGCAGGGGCACAACATGAGCAACGATCGTGACTTCCCGGCTGAAGCCGGCAACAAAATCACGCGGCGCGACGCATTGATGGCCGGCACGGCGGCTGCCGTTTCGCGATTTGCCGCACCCGTCGGCCTTTCGGGGGTATTTGCCGGACTTGCGGGCGTTCAGTCGGCGGCGGCCGAGCCAGCGCAGCCCAACATCGTCTACATCGTTTCGGACGATCAAGGCTGGCTGGACGTCGGCTACCATGGCTCAGACATCAAGACGCCCAACATCGACAAGCTTGCCGCGGAGGGGGCGAAGCTCGAGGAATATTACGTGCAGCCGATGTGCACGCCAACGCGTTGCGCCCTCATGACCGGCCGCTATCCGCTACGCTATGGCATGCAGGTTGGCGTTGTCCCCGCTGCGGGAACCTATGGTCTTCCGCTGGACGAAACCCTTCTTCCGCAGGTCCTCAAAGGCGCCGGTTATCAAACGGCGATGAGCGGCAAATGGCACCTTGGCCATGCCAAGACGGATTACTGGCCGAAACAACGTGGATTCGATTCATTCTACGGGGCAACCGTCGGCGAGATCGACCATTTCAAACATGCTTCGCACGGTATCCCCGACTGGTACCGAAACAACAAGCCGATCAAGGAGAAGGGCTTCGACAACACCCTGTTCGGTCGGGAGGCTGTCCGGGTCATCAACACCCACGACCCGAAAAAGCCCCTCTTTCTCTACCTCGCCTTCACCGCGCCTCACACGCCCTTCCAGGCCCCGAAGGAATACCTCGACCGGTTTAGCAACATCACCGACGAGAACCGTAGAGCCTATGCCGCCATGATCACGGTGATCGATGACGAGGTGGGAAATGTCGTGGCCGCCCTTGAGAAGAAGGGGATTCGCGACAACACCCTTATCGTTTTCATGAGCGACAATGGCGGCGTCATCAACTCGATGTTTACGGGTGACTCGAAGGTGGAGGGCAAACTTCCCGCCAATAATGGGCCATATCGCGAAGGCAAGGGCACCCTCTATGAGGGGGGCACTCGCTCGGTTGCCTTCATGAACTGGCCCGGCAAGATCAAGCCTGGTGTCTTCAATGGCCTGATGCACGTCGTCGACATGTTGCCAACCCTGGCCGGGTTGGCTGGTGCCAAGCTCGACAAGAACAAGCCGCTGGACGGCATGGATATGTGGCCGGCCATCAGCGATGGGAAACCTGCGCCGCGCACCGAGATTGTCTACAACGTTGATCCGATGTCCGGCGCCGTGCGCGAGGGCGATTGGAAACTGGTATGGTCAGCTACGTTACCGCAGAAGGTCGAGCTTTTTAATTTGGCCCAGGACAAATCAGAAGCCACCAATCTGGCTGACAAGAACCCTGATAAGGTCAAGGAGCTGCAGGCAAGAATTACCGAGCTTGCGAGCCAGATGAAGCCTCCACTGTTGCTTATGGAAGCTCTGCGGTTGACGTACTTCACACCGCTGGTGACACCAAGCCCGCAAGAAATGTTCGCTGCGGGGGATTGAAAGGCGGATGAGTTACCGCCGTCCAGACGAGGCCGCCCGATGACTGAGGCACGACTTGCCACAGAGCCAGCGGCCTCGTCGCACGGCGCTATGGTCTGGATCCCTGGCGGCGAGTTCCTGATGGGATCCGACCATCACTATCCCGAAGAGGCGCCGGCGCATCGCGTTGTCGTCGGTGGCTTCTGGATGGATCGCACGACTGTCACGAATGGTGAGTTCAAGCGCTTTGTCGAGGCCAGCGGCTACGTCACGGTGGCCGAGCGTCCGGCAAATGCGGCGGACTATCCCGGGGCCAGCGCTGAATCGTTGATACCGGCTTCGGCCTTGTTCGTGAGGCCTTCACGCAGCATTGATCGCGGCAATCACTACAACTGGTGGGCCTATGTGCGCGGTGCGAACTGGCGGCATCCTCGCGGGCCTGCCAGCGGACTCAGGGGCCTCGAAAATCATCCTGTCGTGCACATCGCGTACCAGGACGCGGAAGCGTATGCGAACTGGGCGGGTAAGGCGCTTCCGACAGAGGCCGAATGGGAGTTCGCCGCCAGGGGCGGGCTGGATGGCGCTGAGTTCACATGGGGCGACGAGCTAACCCCGGGCGGGCAGCACATGGCCAACACGTACCAGGGCGAGTTCCCATTCCGCAACGTTTGCGAGGACGGCTACGAATGGACAGCGCCGGTCGGCTCTTTTCCGGCAAACGGCTACGGGCTCTCCGACATGGCTGGCAATGTCTGGCAGTGGACGACTGACTGGTACCAGGAGCACCGCCGGATCGAGAGCCCTTGTTGCACGATTGCCAACCCGCGCGGCGGCGAACGCGAGGCGAGCTACGATCCGCTGACGCCCGACATCAGGATTCCACGCAGGGTAACCAAGGGCGGATCCTTCCTGTGCGCTCCCAGCTACTGCCGCCGTTACCGCCCGGCCGCGCGCATGGCGCAGCCTGTAGACACATCCACATGCCACCTCGGCTTCCGTTGCATCACGCGTTGAATGCGAAGACATTTTGCCCGGACTCGGCCGGCGTAAAGCAGGGGGATTCGGTTCAAGTAAAGTAGTGGTTCAAAGCGTAAGCGGTTACGGCAAGTATATATCCGTCCCTGACGGCATGCGCAGGCGGGATGTGACAATGTTGATGGCGAGCAGCCGCAAGCCTTCATAGGCGAGCGCATCAGTAGTCTCTGCCGGGTGCCGCCGGATCAGAAGCGGTAGATCGCCCCGATTACCGGTCCCTGCTGGACGACGTCGAAGACGAAGCCGTCGCCGTTGTCGTAATTGACCCCGGAGGCACGATAGCCGATCAGGGCGGAGAACTTGTCGTTGACCTGATAACCGACGCCGCCCCACAGATCCCACATGTAGTCCGACGAGCCGCCGCCGGCCATGGCCCAGCCGCTCAGATACCACTCGGAATTGATGTTATAGCGCCCTTTGAATCCAGCCAGCGCGTCAACCCAGGTATCGCCTTCGCTGAAGGTCAGCCCGTCGAAGGCTCCGCCGCTGAAGGATATGTCGGTATCGACCGACCAGATCCGGGCACCCGCCAGGAGATCGAGGCTGCCCGAGGCGTCGTCGATCAGGCGATATTCGCCAGCCGCGGTGTAGGTCACGCTCTCGGAGTCGACGCTGACGCTGTCGGCGACGATGCCGTTGGGCGTGGCGTTTTCGCCCGAAAGCTTGATGTACATGAAGTCGTTGAACAGACCGAAGTCGCCGTAGCGGAGTTCGGCGACGAGCATCGCGCCGAACTCCAGATGCTTCAGAATGTCGGAGAACGAGCTTTCCACCGAAACCGGAGGCAGGTCGAACTGACCCACGTCGCCGCTCATGCCGGCCGCCCACAGATATGTGCCCGCGGTGAAGGACCAGTATGGCTGGCCCGCCGGTGCGGCTTCCTCAACCGTCTGAGCGTTCGGGCTCGGCAGGTCAGCAGCGAAGGCCCGTGCAGAGCCAAGCAGGACCAGCCCGACAAGCAGCAGATTCCGGTCAAAACGCATTGCCGTTCCCCTCTTATCAAATTTCGTAGCAATGATAACAGCATTATTAGCAGGATTCGCCCTGCAGTGAATCGGTCAAGATCGCCTCCGTCGCATGGTATTGTGTATTAGTATCATCTAAAATTATGCGGTCGCGGCCGACGGGTCAACCGGCCCGCCCGTTCAGTCGATCGGCCAGCCTGCTGGCGGGAAGGCGCAAGCGCGGCGGGTGTTCGCTCAGGGTCTTCCTTCAGAGTTCCCTGTTCGCTCTGTCATTCAGGCCCGGCAACAAACTTTGCGTTTCTGTCGGGCGACATGGCCTGGCGTCTGGGCGGGCGCCTTCACGGCAGGTTTGTGGACTCTTCCCTGGCGGCTTGATTCGTCAAAGGCTGGATTCTCCCTGCTCGTTTTGCTAGCGAGACAAGATGAGCAACCGATTGCCGCCCGCGTGGTCCAAGCATCTCAAGAGCCGATCCGCGCCGCCAGCCAAACAGCCGCAAGCAAAGCCGCTGCAGCCGAGGCCGCCGCAGGTAGTGCCGACGCGCGCCCAGGCCGACGACATGCTGCTGCGGCAGGCGCTCGAACTGCAGAAGGCCGAGCGGCTGCCGGAGGCGGAAGAGTTGTGCCACCGCGTTCTGGCAAGAACGCCCAACCATGCCCTCGCACTGTACATACTGGGCACTCTGGGGCTTAACGTCGACAACGAGTTGGCCATCAAATTTTTCGCTAGGGCTGCCGCCCAGGAGCCCAGCAATCCATACTATCAGCTCAGTCTGGGCGAGGCTTGCTTGAAAGTTGGAGACCACCCGGCGGCGATCAGGCATTTGCAGCGCGCCTGCGAACTGAAGCCCGATCTGGTCGAGGCATTGTGCGGGCTGGGGCGGGCTTATGCCGGGTTTGACAAGGCCGAAATGGCCCTGCCGATCTACCAGAGGGCACTAGAGACCAAACGTGATCATCTGCAAGCCCGGTTGGGCTTGGCGGATACACTCATCAACCTCGGACAGATGGACGAGGCAGCAACGTGTCTGAAAGAAACCATCGCCCGGCGTCTGGACGTACCTGGAGCCTACCGCGCTCTTGTTAACACTCGAAAATATTCCACCGAACCGCCCGAACTCAAGTCCATCTTGGACGAACTTGGCAAACCTGCAATTTCCGCCGGCGAGCAGTATGGGCTTCATCTGGCGGCAGGCAAGGTTCTGAACGACCTTGGCCGCTATGACGAGGCGATGGACCATTTTTTAAAGGCCAAGACATTTAAGACCCGAGATTTTGATGTTCATTCCTATCGTAGGCGGATCGATTCCCTGATCGGGTTATTCGATGCAGGCCTGGTAGCATCCAAAGTGGGGTATGGTAACCCATCCGAAATGCCCGTGTTTGTCCTCGGGATGCCACGCTCGGGTACAACCCTGACCGAACAAATCTGCTCGAGTCATCCGGAAGTTCACGGGGCCGGAGAGCTTACGAAACTGGGGCGAATGGCGGCGTCAATCGGTTTAAAGCTGGAGCCGGGACGATCTTTTGGAGAGGCGGTAAGGTCGATGACGATCCAGCAATGGCATGCGCTGGCTGAGGAATATCTGTCGTACTTGCGCCTTTATTCGCCTACCGCGCCACGCATTATCGACAAAATACCTCATAATTTCGAGCTTGTTGGCCTTATTGGAATTCTTTTCCCAAACGCTCGGATTATTCACTGCGGGCGTGATGCTATTGACAATTGTCTTTCTTGTTTCTTTTCAAATCTTCAAGAAGGCCATAAGTACAGTTACGATCTTGAGACTCTTGGGCTGGTCTATCGTGAGTATGATCGGCTTATGCGGCATTGGCACACGATATTCCCAGGGCGAATTTTTGAGAATCGCTACGAAGACATGATCTTTGATCAAGAAGGGCAATCGCGTCGTCTTATAGATCACCTTGGCTTGACCTGGGATGATGCCTGTCTTCGCTTTTTCGACAAGGTTGGGTCGGTCAGAACAATCAGTCGCTGGCAAGTTCGCCAACCGATCTACACGTCGTCGGTCAAGCGCTGGAAAAACTATCAGGGCGGAATCCAGCCATTGATTGATGCCTTAGGCGATCTGGCTGAACTTTAAGGATCATTTGCCGACCGATTGCTGGATAGCCGTTGCTCATGACCGGCTACGTCTACATGACCGCAATCCGGAAGTGGGGCGCGATCTAATCGGCGCCACAAACGACCTCGGCCGCCGCATACCGCAGCACAAGTCCGGTCAGGGTCCGTGCTTCACCGGCCGCTGCAGTGGCGCTGGTACGAGGCGTATTTCGACGTCCGTGACGCCGTTCAGCGCGAGAGTCGCTAAACGCTGGCCGCTGGTGGAAGGTCGAGCTGATCGAGAAAACCAACCCAGTTCGACCTCTTTCGCGGAACCGGGCAGTGCCATTCGGTTCTGAGACGTCGGAGCGCTGCCGCGAGGTTGCGGCATGGATACTCAGGTCTGCGCGGTCGCTTCGCTCCCGCCCCGCCCGAGGGTGACGAAGCCGGGGACTTTCCGGCGCATCGCACGACTTTGATAATCGCGTCGCCGTTGTACGAAAAAACCCGGCGGTTGCCCGCCGGGTTCGATTTCGGTCAGCCAGGGCCTGTTAGAACGAGCGCTGGAAGCGGAGGAGACCGCCAACGCTGTTCTTGCTGTCGGCGTTGGTCCAGTTGGAGAAGCCGGCGTCATCGAACTGACCTGCGTGCAGGTAGTCGACTTCGGCCGTGACGGTGAAGCCGGGCACGATGTCGTAGGCGATGTTCGCTGCGATGCCGAGGTTCTCCCAATCGTCATACGAGATCTGGGTGTTGAACGAGGTCTTCTCGTTGAACTTGTAGGTGCCGCCACCCCAGACCGCCCAGTTGCCGCCCCACTGCTTGAAGAAGCCGCGACCGCCAGCCGGGATTGCCCAGGTGCCGTCCGTGAGGTTGTCGTCGGTGCCGTAGCCCGCCATGATGAACAGCGAGATCGCGTCGGTGGCGTTGACGTCCAGGCGAACCTTGCCGGCGACTTCCTCGTAGTTGCTGTCATAGGCGACGACGCCGGTGATGGCGCCCCAGCCCTGCGTGTACTTCAAGCCGCCGACGACATGCGGAACGTAGCTGTCGATCGTGCCGACGACGCCCGAGCCTTCTTCGAGCGAGAGGACGGCG
>NZ_RZOJ01000240.1:0-9336 GCF_003998845.1 Mesorhizobium sp. M4A.F.Ca.ET.022.05.2.1
GGGCTGGCTGCAGCGGTATTTTGGCGAGGGCAGGCAGGCAGCGGCCTAGCGCCTCCCCTTCAAATCACATTCAGCTCCCGGAACGCCCGCCCCTCGGCCACCCGGCTGTACCCGAACGCCGTGCAATCCACCGTTCGGTAGCCGCCATGTACGATCAGCTCGGAGAGCGCCTTGCCGACCGCCGGCGCCTGCTGGAGGCCGTGGCCGGAAAAGCCGTTGGCGAACAGGAAGTTCTCGACCTCCGGATGCGGCCCGATCACCGCGTTCTGGTCGAGCGTGTTGTAGTCGTAGTGGCCGACCCAGGCGCGCGTCGGCTTGATCGCCTCGAAGGCCGGGATGCGGGTGGCGAGCGCCGGCCAGATCACCTCCTCGAACAGAGGCCAGTTGACGTCGAAATCCGCGGGATCGGGAGCATGGTCGCCTTCCTCTGGTTCGGCGCCGCCGGTGAGGTAGACCGAGCCTTCCGGCCGCACATAGATGCCGCTGGGATCGACCAGCAGCGGCATGTCGGCATATTTCTCGCGCGCCTCGAAGACGAAGACGTTGCGCTTGCGCGGCTCGACCGGCAGCGCGAGTCCGGCAAAGGCCGCCACCTTGCCAGCATTCGGGCCGGCGGCGTTGACGACGATACCGGCTTCGAGTTTTTCGCCATTGTCGAGACTGACGCCGGTCACGCGGTTGCCCTCGCGCGCGATGCCGGTGACGTCGGCGGTGATGAAATCGATCTTCTTGTCGCGCAGCGCCTTGCGGAACAGCATCAGCAGCGCATGCGCGTCGAACCAGCCCTCGCCGGTGCGGCCATAGGCGCCGGCGGAAATTCCCTCGGCCGACAGCCAGGGGAAGCGGTGCGTCAGTTGCTCGGGGTCCTCCAGCACGATGTCGGCGCCCTCGGCGATCTGCGCTTCGTGATTGGCTTTGAGGATCGGCAGCCCGTTGTCGCCGGCAAGGATCAGATAGCCGCCCTCGCGAAAGCCGATATCGGCCTCGGCGCCAAAAGTTTCCTGCAGCCGCCGGAACAGTTTTAGCGTGAACTGCGACAGGCGGATGTTTTCCGGGATCGAGAATTGTTGACGGATCGAGGCCAGCGACAGCGTCGTCGCCGCATGGGAAAATTGCGGATCGCGCTCGACCAGCGCGATCGAGCCGGAAAATCCCTCCTCGCGCAGATAGTAGGCGACCGAGGATCCGACGATGGCCCCGCCGATGATGACGATGTCGTAGCGCACTTCTTTCTCCGATCCAGCCTGCGGCATCCTTCACGCCGCCGGCAGGCTGATCTCGAAGCGCGTGCCGCGCTCGCTGTCAACCAGCCTGATCGTGCCATCATGCGCTTTCAGGAGGGCCAGCACGATGCCGAGGCCCATGCCGGTGCCGCCGGTCTCGCGCCGCGTGGTGAAGAACGGCTCAAACACCTTGCCGCGGTTGCTCGGCGAAATGCCGGCGCCGTCATCGCTGACCAAGACGGTCGCCCGCTCGGTCGCGTTCGTGGCAGAGATTGAAACCAGGCTCGCGCCATGCCGCGCCGAATTGTCGATGAGATTGGCTAGCACGATCGCCGCGTTCTCGGCCGAGATACTCAGGCCGACCCCGCCGCCGGCCTCGACGCGGACCGTGAGCCGGTTGTCCGCCGGCAGCAGCGCCAATGCCGCCTCGAGCGACGTGCTTTCGCCGCTGGGCGCTACGTTTTCGGCGCGCGCCAGCTCGAGCAGGCGGCGGACCAGCAGATTGAGTCGCCCGGCATCGGTGACGATATTGTCGGAAAACCGCTTCCGCTCGGCCTCGTCCATGGCATCGCCGGAATCGCGCAGCAATTCCGCCGCCCCCTGAATCGCCGTCAGCGGTGATTTGAGCTCGTGCGAGACATGGGTGGCGAAGGTCTGGATGCTGTCGGAGCGCGCCTGCAGCTTTTCGGCCATGTCGAGGAAGGCGGCGGAAAGCTCGGCCATCTCGCGCGTGCCGTGATGGTCGAGCGGCTTTATCGCTTCACGATCGCCGGCGGCGATGCGCTTGGTGCGCTCGATCAGCCCGTAGATCGGCCGGCTCACCGTGCGCAGGAAGACCAGCCCGATCAGCAGCGTGCCGCCGACAATCGCGATCGCCGCCAGGGTCACCTTGCCGCGCTCGCCGTAGAGGTGCTTGACGATGTTGTTCGGCGTCCGCGACAGATAGACCACGCCGGCGACCCGGCCTTCGACCTCGACCGGCAGGGCGACGAAGACGCGCACCCTGGTGCCGCGGCTAACCGAATAGAGCGGCGGCGCCGGCTGGTCGGGGATCCTGAGCCGGAGCGCGCCGCCATAGCGGCCGGCAAGTGCGGCGCGCACCTCCTCGACGCCGGCCAGCGACTGCCCGACCTCCTCGCGCCCGGCGATGACCACGCCCCGGGGATCGAGCAGCCGGAAGCCGGCCAGCGTCGTCTTCTGCGTTTCGTCGAGAATGCCGGAGAGCCGCGCGCCGATCGCCGCGAAGGCCGCATCGGGAATGGCGGGAACAGCCGCAGGGCGCGTCGGCATGACATCGTCGGAGGCAAGGTCGAGGCGCGGCTCGATCGGGTCGTAGGGATAGTTGTTGTCCCTTGCCGGATCGGCCGAGACCGGCGCGCCAAGTTTCTCGGGCGCAATCCCGGCCTGGCGCACATCCTCGGCATAGATGGCGGCGAGCACCGCGCCTTGCGCGATCAGCTCCGCCTCGGTCTGGCGGATCAGCTGGTTCTCATAGAGGCGAAAGAAGAACAGGCCGACCAGCGGCAGCGCCATCACCACGATCAGGATGGCGACCACCACAGTGGCCAGCCGCGGCCGCCATTTGTCCCCGATCCATTTCCGCGAGTTCAATGGCCGCATCGGCCGAGCCGGAAGCCGACGCCGTGCACGGTCTCGATCGCATCGGTGCAGCCGGCCGCCGCCAGCTTGGCGCGGATGTTGCGGATATGGCTGTCGACGGTGCGTTCTGAGACATGGATGTTGGCGGCATAGGCATTGGCCATCACCGCCTCGCGGGCAAGCACATGCGTGGGGCGGGCGAGGAACCCTTTCAGGATCGCGAACTCGATGCCCGTCAGCGCCAGCGGCTTGCCGTCGAAGCTGGCGCCGTGGCTCGCCGGCATGAGCACCAGCCCGCCATGCGAGAACTGCCGTTCTTCGGCCTCGGCCGACGCCGGGCGGGCGCGGCGCAGGATGACGTTGACGCGGGCGACCAGCTCGCGCGGGCTGAACGGCTTCGTCACATAGTCGTCGCCGCCCATTTCCAGCCCGAGGATGCGGTCGATCTCCTCGTCGCGCGCCGACAAAAACAGCACCGGCACGTCGGATCGCTGCCTCAGCCTGCGGCACACCTCCAGCCCGTCCATCTCCGGCATGCCGATGTCGAGCACGACGAGGTCGGGCGCGCGCCGCTCGATCGCCTGCAGGGCGGCGGCACCATCGGCGACACCTTGCGTCCTCATGCCGGCCTTTTCCAGCGCGAAGCAGATGATCTCGCGGATATGCGGATCGTCGTCGGCGACGAGGATGTTGTGCGGCATCGATCAGAGGTCCGGCATCGCGGGTTGATACCCGGGAGGAACCACGAGCGGACCTCTTTTGTCGAGTGCGCGCAAAAGCCGCCAGTCGCGAAAGCTCCAGGCGCGCCAGTTTTTCTGCTCGTCGCGAAAGCGGGCCTCGGTGAAGGCGTCAGCCGGATCGCGTTTGTCGGCGAGGAACACCTTCTTCTGATGGTCAAAAAAGCGGTCGAGTGCCGGCAACGCGGCGGGGCCGAGAGACCTCGTGTAGAAAAGGTCGAGGCTGGTGCCGGGGCCGTTCATTTCGTAGGAATGGTCGACATTGTAGTTGGCGATCAGCGCGGCGAAGTTGACGTAGCAGCACACATAAAGCGTCGCCGATAACGTCAGAAGATTGGCGGAAAGCAGCCATTCGCTGGATTTTCCAAGCGCGATGCGGGCGATGATCAGCGCCAGCCCTGCCGCCACCAGCCCCATCCAGACGAAGGCGGCAATGCGCAGATAGGTCAGCGCGTAGATGCCGATATAGAGATCGAGCCTCAGCATCGAGGAGATGACCAGCATGATGTTCTGCGCCACCCAGGCATAGACCAGCCGGCGGATCAGCGGGTCCTCCGACGTCTCGCTGCCGGGCCTCAGCGCTGCGAGCACGAAGCCGGCGGCAAGCAGCGCGGTGACGATCAGCGGATAGGCGCCGCGATGCGCATAGGCGGCGTAGGTCAGCCCGTCCGGCAGCGCCACCCCGCCCCACAGATAGGTGGCGTCGAGCGCGGTCTGCAGCGCGAACAGAAGGTTGAAGACGAGCAGCGCGCGCAGGATCGCCGCCTTGCCGAAGAGGACGTCCTCGATGGTCGTTCTTGCCTGAGCCGGCGGTTCCGTGCGGGACCGCACCGGCCGAGGCAGGCGGCGGAGGAAGCGCGGCAGGCGTGGCCGCAGGAAGGCCCAGACGCCAGCGAGCACGGCCAGCCAGAAGACCAGCCGCGGCAGCTGGATCAGGTCGAGGAGTGCAAAAAGGTCGATCAGCGAGAACCAGTATTCGATGACCGGATTGGCGGCGCCGAACAGAGCGAGGAAGACGAGACCGAGGCCGAGCGGCATCACCCAGACGGCGATCGCCGCCAGCCGGATGCGCCGCCGGCCATGGCGCCGCGCCGCCTTGCGCCAGCGCAGGAAGTCGCCCACGAAGCGGAACGGCGCGGCGATGAAGAAGGCCGAAAGCTGCCTGGCGATGCGGGCGAGGCCGGCGCGCAGCCGCCCGGTGAGCGAAAGCGCGAACGCCGACAGCGCCACGAGCGCGATCGAGACCGACAGCGGGCTGACATTCTCGACCAGCGGCAGCAGCGCCGCGAGCAGGGCGGCAGGCCTGACCCAGAGCCAGCGATCGTTGAGGGTCATGGAATTGAGAGACAGGGAATTGAGGGCCACCATTGCGGCGGCGAGCACGATGCCGAACAGGAACCACGTGATGCCGGCCGGCTGGCCATAGAAGAAAAAGTCCGCCAGCGCGACCAGCAGGACGGCGGCGCCGAAGCGCTGGCAATAGCTCGGCGCCGGCGCGAGAAGATCTGTCATGACCGGGTTTTCCTCGCTTTGGCCGGCGCATGGCGCGGCGGCGATCTAAGGACGAAGGGCAACAGCGTCACGGTCGGCCGCGCTTTCGGGGCGAGCCACCAGCCATCGCTGCGCAGCCGGTAGGGCAGGGACCAACGGGGACTTTCTCGAGTCTGCATGCCGCCTGTCTCACCCGGCGACGAGGAGAGGGCGCGGCGGATCGCCTGAGATTTTCAGCAATGATTTGCAGATTTCGTGCAGGGGAGCTTCGAACGTTGGCGCTGCCCCTCATCTGGCTGCCGCCATCTTCTCCCCGTGAACGGGGAGAAGGGCGTCGTCACGCGGATTTTCGCCAATCGCCAGCGTTGCAGGAAGCGTGCCTGGGCCGCGGCCAGCCCCTTCTCCCCGTCACTATACGGGGAGAAGTGCCCGGCAGGGCGATGAGGGGCGGCGCCGACTTCCCACGATTGGCTGCGCCGCACGGCTTGCCTCCATTGTCCACAGGCGGCATAGATCGAGAATGCAAACCTACCGCCCGCGCCGCTCGGTGCTCTACATCCCGGCCTCGAACGACAGGGCGCTGGCCAAGATCGCGACGCTTGCCTGCGATGCCGTGATCATTGACCTGGAAGACGCCGTGCCGCCAGCCGACAAGGTCACGGCGCGCCAAAAGCTGGCGGGCATCCTGGCCGAACGCCCGAACCGGCGCTGCGAAATGATCGTTCGCGTCAACGCGCTGGGGAGCGAATGGGGCATCGACGACGTGCTGGCGGCGGCGAAAGGCGAGGCCGACGGCATCCTTCTGTCGAAGGTCGTCACGCCGCGCGAGGTGCTGGAGGCCGCCGACCTGCTCGACGACAATTTCGCGCCGGACACGGTGAAACTATGGGCGATGGTGGAGACGCCGAAAGCCCTGCTAAACATCGGCGCGCTTGCCGAGCTCGGCCGCGATCCCGGCTCGCGCCTTGCTTGTTTCGTTGCCGGAACAAACGATTTGGTCAAGGAGACCGGTATCCTTGCGACGCCGGACCGGCGCTATCTCACGCCCTGGCTGATGCAATTGGTGCTGGCCGCGCGCGCCGGCGGCGTCGATGTACTGGACGGCGTCGCCAATGATTTTCGCGATTCTGACGCCTTTGCCCGTGAATGCGTGGAAGCCGCCGCCATGGGCTTCGATGGCAAGTCGCTGATCCATCCGGCGCAGATCGAGGCGGCGAACCGGGCCTTTGCGCCGTCGCCGGAGGCTATCGCCCAGGCCCGCGCGGTGACGGCGGCCTTCGCGCTTGCCGAGAATGCCGGCAAGGGCGTCATCGCGCTCGATGGCAGCATGGTCGAGCGGCTGCATCTGGCTCAGGCCGAGAAACTTCTGGCGAAGGCCGCCGCCATCGGCGCATGATGCGCTTTCGGGCGATTGCCGCAAACTCACGGGGACTGAAAAATGAAACTTTACCGCTTTCTGTCCGGCCCTGACGACTCCAGCTTCTGCCACAAGGTGACGGCGTCGCTGAACAAGGGCTGGCACCTGTTCGGCTCGCCGACCTATGCCTATGACAAGAAGACCAAATCGATGCGCTGCGGTCAGGCTGTGGTGAAGGATGTCGAGGGTCAGGACTACACGCCCGACACCAAGCTCAGCGATTGGTAGACGCGGGCAACAACCCGCTTTGGTGCAGGCACCCTTCCTCTCCCTCCGGAGGGGAAAGAGGAACGGCGCGATGCGATTTCGCGAAAGCCCTAGGCCGTCTGCTCCGCCGCCTCCTCGATCCGCTCCATATCGTCGTCCGACAGGCCGAAATGGTGGCCGATCTCGTGGATCAGCACATGGGTGACGATGTCGCCCAGCGTCTCCTCGTTCTCGGCCCAGTAGTCGAGTATGGCGCGGCGGTAGAGCGTGATGCGGTTCGGCCCCTCGCCGGTCTGCGGGTTCCAGCGCTCGGCGATGCCGCGCCCCTCGAACAGGCCGAGCAGGTCGAACGGCGTTTCCAGCGAAAGATCGTCCATGATCTCGTCGGTCGGGAAATCGGCGATCTGGATGACGATCTCGCCGGTGAGCTTGCGGAAATCCTCCGGCAGATGGGCGTAGGCCTCCAGCGCCAGGAACTCCATCTCCTCCATCGACGGCGAAAGCTGGTCGTGCCAGGTGCGGGTCTTGTAGATGCGGGCCATTCTTTGTCCTTTGATCCCGGCATATAGGCTTTCGCGCCGGTCGAGGCAAATGATGCGGCAGTTCCTGTATCTTGTATCCTTTGCTGCCGCGCGGGAATCGCGTACGGGTCGGTTCCGGCCATGTATCAGGAGCTCCCATGCCGGACTTTTCCACCCTTGGACTTTTCGCCATTGCCTGCCTCGCTTTGACCGCGACGCCGGGGCCGGACATGCTGTTGATCGCATCCCGCAGCGCCAGCCAGGGGCGTGCGGCGGGCCTGGCGACCTATGTCGGCATCGCCGCTGGTACCTATTGTCATGCGCTGGCCGCTGCTTTCGGCCTGTCGCTACTGTTCCTTGCCGTTCCCATCGCTTACGACATCGTGCGTTACGCCGGCGCCGCCTATCTGGCCTATCTCGCCTGGAAAGCGTTCCGCTCCGACGGGACAGCGCTTGCGCCGGTTGCCGGCCTGCCGCGCTACTCGCAAGGGCGCATCGTCCGGCAGGGGTTGTTGACCAATCTCCTCAACCCGAAGATGGCGCTGTTCGTGCTGGCGCTGTTCCCGCAATTTGTGCAGCCGCAGGCCGGGTCCGTGGCGGGGCAGATACTGGTGCTGGCAACCGTGCTCAACCTGATTGGGCTGGTCGTCAATGGCCTGGTCATCCTGACCGCCAGCCGGATCGGCGCGGCATTGTCGAGGCGGACGCGGTTTCAGCGGGCGCCGCAGCTGTTGCTGGGGAGCGTCTTTGCGGGACTTGCGGCCCGGCTGGCCTTCGATGGCCAACGCTAAAGCGCGTAACGACAGAGGAATAAATTCACAATGAGTCGGCTTGACTCTTGGGGCACCCTCTGGAATCTATAAGAACATAACAGGAACAATGCTGCTGAAAGTTGACCGTCATGGCGATGACCGCCGTGGCGCGGGAGACTGTTTTTGCCCTGCGCCGCCAAATCGCGAAGATCGAGGGAACGCTGCCCGAGCGCCTTGCGGCGCCGGCCGGCGCGTCGCCTGATGACATCGCCGATGTCACGGTGGTTCGGCGTGGCCTTGCCGTTGCATCGCATGATGCGTTCCTGCGCACCGGTGTCGAGCCGCTCGACGCAGCCCTTGGCGGCGGCCTGCCGAAGACGGCGCTGAGCGAGATCCATGGCACTGAAACCCGCGACGCCGGAGCCGTCGCCGGCTTTGCCCTGTCGCTTGCCGGCCTGATCCTCGCGCGGCAGCCGGGCTTGCCGGTGCTGTGGGTCGGCACCTCGGAAATCTTCCGCGAGGCCGGCTTTCCCTATGCCGGCGGGCTGCGGAGCCTGTTCGGCATCGCGCCCGAACAATTGCTGTTTTCCGAGGCGCCGAGGCTGCTCGACGCGCTGTGGATCGCCGAGGAGGCCGCCCGCATGACGGCGCTCGCCGCCGTCATCCTCGAAATCCGCGGCAGCCCGCGGCCGCTCGACCTCACCGCGACGCGGCGGCTGCACGCCCGCGCCCAGGACGCCGGCCGGCCGGTGTTCCTGCTGCGCCAGGCCGGCGAGGCCGAGCCAACCGCCGCGCCCGTGCGCCTGATCGTGTCGGCCGCGCCCTCGGCAAGCCGCGCGACGATCGCCGGGCCGCTGGCCGGCTCGATCGGCCGCCCCGCCTTCACCGTCGGCATCGGCAAGAGCCGCACCGCGCTCCCCGGACAATTCACACTGGAGTGGAACCCCGATGAACATGTTTTCGAAGAAAGAAGGGGCAAGGAAAGAACAAAGGATTCTGTCGCTGTGGTTTCCGCATCTCGCCGCCGACCGCATCCTGCGCCAGCGTCTGGGGCGGTCCTGGCGTTCCCGGCCGTCGCAGCACCTGCCTCTGGTGATCAGCCACCGCGACATGAACGCCCAGCGCATCGCCGCCCTCGACGAGCGGGCTGAGGCGCTCAGGCTGAAGCGCGGCATGGGCATCGCCGACGCGCGCGCCATGCACCCCGCGATCGACATCGTCGAGGCCGATCCCGAGGCCGACCGCCGCCTGCTCGAAGGCCTCGCCGACTGGTGCGACCGTTACACGCCGCTTGTGGCGATCGACGGCGCCGACGGCCTGTTCCTCGACGTCACCGGCTGCACGCATCTGTTCGGCGGCGAACGCGCCATGCAGGACGAGATCCTCGTC
>NZ_RZOJ01000241.1:0-9323 GCF_003998845.1 Mesorhizobium sp. M4A.F.Ca.ET.022.05.2.1
ACGACACCAATCCGACGGTCGACGCCCTCAATGACGGCGATCCGCTCAGCGACTCCTTCACCGTCCATTCCGAGGACGGCACCAGCCAGCTGATCACCATCTCCATCACCGGCACCAACGACGCCGCCATCATCGACGGCACCACCAGCGGCGCGGTCGACGAGGACGGCGCCGATGCCCCGGTCACCGCCATCGGCTCGCTGACGGCAAGCGACGTCGACAACGCCGACAACGTCTTCCAGGCCGACAGCGGCAGCACCAGCTACGGCAGCTTCACCATCGATGCCGCCGGCAACTGGACCTACACGCTCGACGACACCAATCCGACGGTCGACGCCCTCAATGACGGCGATCCGCTCAGCGACTCCTTCACCGTCCATTCCGAGGACGGCACCAGCCAGCTGATCACCATCTCCATCACCGGCACCAACGACGCCGCGGTGATTACCGGCAACGGCATCCAGGACACCTCGGTCACGGAGAAGAGCGGCGTTGCCAATGGCACGCCGGGCGATGCGACGGCCGGGGGCGACCTCAACGCGATCGACGTCGACAATCCGGCCACCTTCGACGTCCAGGCCGCCGTGGCCAAAAGCTATGGCACGTTCTCGATCGATGCCGCCGGCACCTGGAGCTACACGCTGGACGACAACAACGCCACCGTTCAGGCGCTCAACAGCAGCGGCGCGAACACCACGCTGCATGAGCTGGTGACGGTCACCACCGCCGACGGCACCTCGCAGGTGGTCGATATCACCATCAACGGCGCCAACGATGCCGCGGCGATCACCGGCACGGCCAGCGGAGCCGTCGTCGAAGCGGGCAGCTCCAATGGCGGCGGCACGCCGACAGCTACCGGCGACCTTCTTTCAACCGATGTCGACAACACCACGGACTCGTTCCAGGCCGTCAATTCCGCGACGGCCAGCGCGTCCGGCTACGGCGCCTTCACCGTGACATCAGCCGGTGTCTGGACCTATACGCTCGACAATTCGAACCCGACGGTCAACGCACTCGCTGACGGGCAGCCATTGAGCGACAGCTTTACCGTCTATTCGGAGGATGGCACCGCAAAGCTGGTCTCGATCTCCATCACCGGCGCCGACGACGGCCCGCCGCGCTTTGCGCCGACCGATATCCAGCTGACGCCGATCACAACAACGGATAATGTGAATTTCAATTCCTTCCAGTTCACCGGAACCCTGAGCGCGACCGACTCAGATCCTGGCAGCTTTGTCTACAGCATCACCTCGCAATCGAATGCGAACCTGTTTTCGATCAGCGGGAACACGCTCAGCTCGGGAAGCCTCACGACGAACAGCATATCCACCGTGACCGTGCAGGCCACCCAAGTCGGCGACCCGGTCGGGCCCGCATATCAGTACAGCGAGACGTTCCAGATCATAACGGGCAGCAACGGCTTGAACGCGGGAGAAACACTCAACGATCCCAGCAACAACAACGGCGACGACGTCCTCTACGGCAATGGCGGAGCGGACTCGATCTTTGGCCTGGCCGGTAACGACACGCTGTTTGGGCAGGACGGCAACGACACACTGAACGGCGGCGATGGCAACGACCGACTGGTCGGCGGTGTCGGCACTGACACGCTTACCGGCGGCCTGGGAGCCGACACGTTCTACTACGGATCGGCCGTTTCGGATTCCCCGGCAAGTGCCGCGAACGACACCATCACCGACTTCGTGCATGGCACCGACAAGATCGACCTGTCCTCGATCGACGCCAGTACCGCCGCCGGCGACCAGGCCTTCCTGTTCGGCGGGCAGAACGGGGCTACCGTCGCCAACAGCATCACCTGGTCTGAGGTCGGCAGCAACACGATCGTGCGTGTCGACGTCAACGGCAATGCGACGGCGGATTTCCAGATCACGCTGACCGGCACCGGGCTTGGCCTGACCGCGAGCGACTTCGTGCTGTGATGAATGAGGAGGTGAGCCGGCGGCCACGCGCGGCTCACCTCGTTTCCCGCCGGCCGCGGGTTCTGCTTACGAATTAAGGTTTACGGCAGGTTTACGAGCGGATCGCGTGGCCGATTGAGGGATCGGTAGTAGTATCGGTCCGGGCGTGCAGTTGGGGGGCGGGTTCTCCGCTGGGTATCTTGAGTATCGGTAGCAAATCGCAGATCGTGAACGACGCGCTTCGGGCGTGCCGCCGCTATTTCCTGGTCGCGGCCGCCTTCAGCCTGGCGATCAATCTGCTCTATCTCGCCTCGCCCCTCTACATGCTGCAGATCTACGACCGTGTCGTCACCAGCGGCAGCCAGACCACACTGGTGATGCTGACGCTGGTGCTGCTGGTCGCCTTCATGGCGCTGGCCGGCCTCGACCTGGTGCGCGCCTGGATCCTGACGCGCGCCAGCGCGCGCCTCGATCGGCTGCTTTCGGCCAGGATCCTGGCCGCATCGGTCGAAACGCCGTCGCAGGGCGCCTCGCAGAGCCAGCCGATCCGCGACTTCGACACGTTCCGGCAGGTCATCACCGGCAGCGGTATCCACGCGCTGTTCGACCTGCCCTGGTCACCGATCTACATCGGCATCATCTTCCTGCTGCACCCCTGGTTGGGCTTCTTCGCGCTCGGCTCCGCGCTGCTGCTCATCGCCATGGCGGTGCTAAACGAATATCTGGTGCGCGCGCCGCTGAAGCAGGCCAACGACATCGCGACGACCAACTACAATTTCACCGAGATGAGCCTCAGGAATTCGGAGGTCGTTCGTGCCATGGGCATGATCGACGGCCTCATCCGCCGCTGGGGCCGCGACCGCAACCTAGCGCTCTTGCGCCAGGCGCAAGCGAGCGACCGCGCCGCGCTGATGACGGGGCTAATCCGCTTCCTGCGCCTGACCATGCAGTCGCTCATCCTCGGCCTCGGCGCCTATCTGGTGATCGAACGGCAGACCACAGCCGGCTCGATGTTCGCGGCCAGCCTCCTGCTCGGTCGCGGCCTGCAGCCGGTCGAGCAGATCGTCGGCCTTTGGCGCAGCCTGATCCTGGCGCGCGCGGCGCTTGCGCGAGTGCGCAGGCTGGTCGACGGCGACGCGAAGGACGAACGCTCGTTCAACCTGCCGAAACCCTCCGGCAAGATCTCGGTCGAGCAGGTGAGTTTTGCCATTCCGAACCTGCAGAAAGTACTGCTGCGGGATGTCTCCTTCCGGCTCGAGGCGGGCGAGGCCCTCGGCATCGTCGGCCCTTCCGGCGCCGGCAAGTCGACGCTAGCCAGGCACCTCGCCGGCGTCATGCAGCCGAGCCGCGGTACCGTCAGGCTGGATGGGGCCGACATGTCGCATTGGGGGCGCGATACGCTGGGCGACCATATCGGCTACCTGCCGCAGGACATCGAGCTCTTCGCCGACACCGTCGCCGCCAACATCGGCCGCTTCAAGACCAATGTCGACCAGGAGGTGATCGAGGCCGCGCGGCTCGCCGGCGTACACGACATGATCATCCGCCTGCCGCAGGGCTACGAGACGCAGATCGGCGAAGGCGGCGCGGTGCTGTCGGGCGGTTATCGCCAGCGCATCGCCCTTGCCCGGGCGGTGTTCGGCACCCCGAACCTGATCATCCTCGACGAGCCGAGTTCCAACCTCGACGCCGACGGCGACCGCGCGCTCAGCGACTGCGCGATCGAGCTCAAGCGCCGTGGCAGCACTGTCATCATCGTCTCGCACCGGCCCTCGACGCTCGCCAATGTCGACAAGATCCTTTTGCTGCGCGATGGCGCGGTCGAAGCCTTCGGCATGCGGAACGAAATCGTGGCGCTGCTCAACCAGCGCCAGGCTCCGATCGCCGTGGCAACCCAATGAACTGCGAAAGGAGAGACGTTTGAGCGACAGCGCCCTCACTTACCGCAGCCTGCCCGGCGAAGCCGGCATCCCGGCCCCGGATTCGATCCGGATGCCGGCCCTGATTGGCCTGTTGATCATCCTCGCCTTCTTCGGCGTCTTCGGCGGCTGGGCCGCCTTCGCCCCGCTGAACGGCGCCGTGCTCGCCGAGGCGGTCGTCAAGGTGGAGGGCAACCGCAAGAGCCTCCAGCATTTCGATGGCGGGACGGTAAAGGAGATCCGCGTCAAGGACGGCGATATCGTCCAGAAGGGCCAGGTCCTGCTGCTGTTGGACGACACCAGGCTGCGCTCCGAGTTCAATCTCTACGCCCAGCAGTACGCCCTGCTGCGTGCCACCGATGCCAGGATCCGGGCCGAGCTCGACGGCAGCCAGGAAGTTGCCTTCCCGAAGGATATCGCGGGCGAGCACCAGGCCTATCTCCAGGACGCGATGGCCAACCAGGTCGCCGATCTCGAAAGCCAGCGCGCCTCGATGGCCGGCGCCAGGCAGATCCTCGAGAAGCGGATCGCCGAGCTCGACGAGCAGATCGAGGGCAAGCAGGCGCGCGTCGATTCCTATCGCGCCCAGTTGCAATCGACCGTCGACGAGAAGGCGAGCCTCGGCAAGCTGCTCAAGGCCGGACTGACGACCCGCCCGCGCATCCTGGAGCTCGACCGATCCGCCTCGGACCTGCAGGGCCTGATCGACGAGAACCTGGGCGCCATTGCCGGCAGCCGGCAGACCAAGGCCGAGCTCGAGAGCCAGATCGCGCAACTGTCCAACGAACGCCGGGCCAAGCTTTCGGCGATGATGATCGAGACGCAGTCCAACCTGGCCGATCTCGTGCCCAAGATGTTCGCGGCCCAGGCCGCCATGGACCGTGCCGAGGTGCGCGCGCCCTATGACGGCCAGGTGATGGACCTCAGCGTCTTTTCGATCGGAGCGATCGTCGCGCCGGGCCAGACCATCCTCGATATCGTGCCGACGCAGAATTCGCTGATCGTCCAGGCGCAGGTCCGCGTCGAGGACATATCGAGCCTCAGGTCCGACATGACGGCCGAAGTCCGCTTCACCTCCTACAAGCAGCGCTCGATACCGATCATCCATGGACACGTCACCCGCATTTCGGCTGACCGTATTACCGACAGCAAGACAGGCCTTCCCTACTATGTCGCCGACATTGCGGTCGATCCGGCCGAACTGGCCGCCGCCCCTCAGATATCGCTCTATCCAGGCATGCCGGCCTCGGTGATGATCGTCACCGAGGAGCGCACGGCGCTCGATTACATATTGGGGCCGCTGGTGACATCGTTCCACACCGCCTTCCGGCAGAAATAGCCGCCGCGGCGACGGCCGGATCAGTGATCCGTATCGAAAGGGCGCTCAGTCGGTCCTGATCCAGACGCCCTTGGTGTTCAGATACTCATCGAGGTGCTCGGTGCCGCCTTCGCGTCCGTAGCCGCTCATCTTGTAGCCGCCGAACGGCACCGCCGGGTCGATCGCGTGATAGGTGTTGACCCAGACTGATCCGGCGCGGAGCCGATTGGCCAGCCGGTGCGCCTTGCCGATATCGTGCGTGAACACGCCGGCGGCGAGCCCATAGGGCGTGTCGTTGCCCCGCCGCACCGCCTCATCCAACGTGTCGAACGGCAGCGCCGAGATGACCGGGCCGAAAATCTCCTCTTTGGCGATGCGCATGTCGTCGGTCACGCCGGCGAACACGCCCGGCGTGATGAAATTGCCCAAGGCAAGCGCACCCTCGGTGACGCGCGCGCCGCCGGTCAACAGCCTAGCGCCCTGCCGCACGCCGTCCGCGATGAAGCCGGTGACGCGCTCGAGCTGACGGGGAGAGATCAGCGGCCCGATCTCGGTTGCCGGATCGGCGCCGTCGCCGATCCTGAGCTTTGCCGCATGGGCGGCGACCCGCTCGACGAACTCCTCATAGATCGGCTGCTCGACGAAGAGCCGCGAGCCGGCGATGCAGATCTGGCCGGAATTGGCGAAGACCGACATCGCCGCCACCGGCACGGCGCGCTCGATGTCGGCGTCGGCGCAGACGATCACCGGCGACTTGCCGCCAAGCTCCAGCGAAACGCGCTTCATGTTGGAGGCCGAGGCGCGCAGGATGCTTTGGCCAGTCGCGGTGGAGCCGGTGAAGACCACCTTATCGACATCCATATGCGAGGCCAGCGGCGCGCCGGCCTCGGCGCCGGTGCCGGTGACGACGTTGACAACGCCCTCCGGCAGGCCCGCTTCCAGCATGATCTCGGCGATCAGCAGCGGCGTCAGCGGCGCCTCTTCCGAGGGCTTCAGCACGATGGTGCAGCCGGTGGCGAGCGCCGGGCCGATTTTCCAGATCGAGGCGGCGGCAGGCGCGTTCCAGGGAATGATCGCGCCAACGACGCCGACCGGTTCCTTGCGGGTGTAGGACACGATCTCGCCGGGCAGCGAGTTGCCGATCGTCTGCCCGTGAATGGAGGTGGCCATGCCGGCATAGAAGCGCAACATGCCGAGCACGCGGGTCCTGTTGGCCAGCGTGCGCGTGATCGGCATGCCCATATCCGTCGTATCGGAAAGCGCGATCTCTTCCCAATGCCGCTCCATCAGATCGGCGATCTTGAGGAGCAGGAGCTGGCGCTCATACGGCTTGAACCGGCTCCACGGTCCTTCGAAGGCACGGCGCGCGGCGGCGACGGCGAGGTCGATGTCCCCGGCACCGGATCGCGGCACGGTGCCGATCACCGCCCCCGTGGCGGGGTTGCGCGTCTCGAAGGTGCGGCCGCTCGCCGCGTCGCGCCACTTTCCATCGATCAGCATCTTGCGGTGCCGTCCGTCGATGGGAACGCGCAAGGATAGATCTTTCGCCGATGCCGTCATTGCCGCAGACCCTTGTTCCTGAAACGCCCGGCCGAAAGCAAAGCAGCCGTTGCAGACCAGCACCGCCTATGTAACGTGCCGCGGGTGAACAAAGGAAGACACATAGGGCCCGACGCCCGCTATACGGAGCTGGTCATCCCGCCGTCGACAAGAGCATCTGACCGGTGACGAAACTGGCGGCGTTCGAAGGCAGGAAGATCGCCGCGCCATCGAGCTCGTCGGCGCGATCTTCCGGCACCACGACGTCGTTCCGCTGACCTTCGCGCGCTGGCCCACCCACGGCAAACCAGTCGTCTTTGATTTCGATGCCAGGCCGACGGCAGTCGAGACAGCAACGGCGGTCATTCGAAAGTGTAGGTGAACCCTTCCGCGGAAGCCCCGACGGTCACTTTCGTCATCTTTTCGCCTTCGAGCGAACGGTTCAGAACGCCGCGGCTCAGTTCCGGCAGCAGCGTGTTGGTGAGGATGGCGTCGATCATTCTCCCGCCGGATTCGATCTCGGTGCAGCGCGCCTTGACCAGATCCATGACCCCGTCGCCGATCACCAGCTCGGCATCGCTTGTGGCTCGCAGCCGGCGCGCGATCTTGGCGAACTGGTGGCGCGTGATCGCCTCGATCATCGCATCCGACAGCGGATAGTAGGGTATGGTCACCACCCGGCCAAGGAAGGCCGCGGGGAAAACCTTGAGCAACGGGCCGCGCAAGGCGGTGTCGAGATCGTCGAGCCCGGCTCGCACCGTGCCGTTCCCGGTGCGGTCCATGATGACCTCGGAGCCGACATTGGATGTGAGCAGGATCAGCGTGTTCTTGAAATCGATCCGCCGGCCTTCGCTGTCGTCCATCATGCCCTTGTCGAAGACCTGGAAGAAAATCTCGTGCACGTCGGGATGCGCCTTCTCGACCTCGTCGAGCAGGATCACCGAATAGGGTTTTCTGCGCACCGCCTCGGTTAGGATACCGCCCTTGCCGTAGCCGACATAACCGGGCGGCGCGCCCTTGAGCGTCGAGACCGTATGTGCCTCCTGGAATTCGGACATGTTGATCGAGATGAGGTTCTGCTCGCCGCCGTAGAGCGTTTCGGCCAGCGCCAGCGCGGTCTCGGTCTTGCCGACGCCGGAAGGACCGCAGAGCAGGAACACGCCCACCGGCTTTTCCGGCGCGCCGAGCCCGGCGCGGCTGGTCTGCACGCGTTTGGCGATCATCTCCATCGCGTGATCCTGGCCGACCACGCGCTCGGCAAGCGTGGCGGCGAGCTTGAGCGCCTTCTCGGTCTGGCTGGACAGCATCCGTCCGGTCGGGATGCCGGTCCAGTCCTGCACCACCGCGGCCACGGCGTTGCGGTCGACAGATGGCAGGATCAGCGGCGTCTCGCCCTGGGCCGCGGCAAGTTCCCCCATCAATTCGCGCAATCGTGCCAGGTCGGCGGCGGAATCCGGTGGCGAAGCGGCGACCTCGGCAACGGGCGCCTCGACCTTGGCTGCCTTCGTTTTCGCGGCCTTCGTCTTCGAGGTCTTGGTTTCCGCTGCTTTCACCTCCGGCGCCTTGGCCCCGGGTGCCTTCTTCTCCGGTGCGTCTGCTCCGGTCGCGGCAGCCGCTTCGCCGCCGGCAGCTTCCTCGGCGTCCACCGGATCGAGCGGCACGCCCTCGCCGCGCAGTCGTGCGCGCAGGTCAAGGATTTCGGCCACCAGCGCCTTTTCCCGGTCCCAACGGGCCTGGGCGGCGGCCAAAGCGGCTTCGGTTTCGGCCAGGCCGGCATCGACCCTGACCTGCCGGTCCGCCACCTCGATGCCGATCGCCGCCTCGCGGCCGATGATGCCGCGCTCGACCTCGAGCGCCTGGCGACGGCGCAATATGTCCTCGACTTCGGCAGGCGTCGCATGCTGCGAAATGGCGACGCGGGCGCAGGCCGTGTCGAGAAGGCTGACCGCCTTGTCGGGCAGCTGCCGCGCCGGAATGTAGCGATGCGACAAGGCAACCGCCGCCTCGATCGCCTCGTCCAGAATCTGCACCTTATGGTGCTGTTCCAGGACGCCGGCGACGCCGCGCAGCATCAGCACGGCCACGACTTCCGACGGCTCATCGATCTTGACCACCTGGAAGCGGCGGGTCAGCGCCGGGTCCTTCTCGATATGCTGCTTGTACTCGGCCCAGGTCGTCGCCGCGATGGTGCGAAGCTCGCCGCGTGCCAGCGCCGGCTTCAGGAGATTGGCGGCATCGCCGGTTCCGGCGGCACCCCCGGCGCCGATCAGCGTGTGCGCTTCGTCGATGAACAGGATGATCGGCGTCTCGGAGGCTTGGACCTCGTCGATGACCGCCTTCAGCCGCTTCTCGAACTCGCCCTTGACGCTTGCCCCCGCCTGCATCAGCCCGACGTCGAGCATGCGCACGCTGACATTCTGGAGCGTTGGCGGCACGTCGCCCTGGGCAATGCGGAGCGCAAAACCCTCGACCACGGCGGTCTTGCCGACCCCGGCCTCGCCGGTGAGGATCGGGTTGTTTTGCCGGCGCCGCATCAGGATGTCGACGATCTGCCGGATTTCGGGATCGCGGCCGACGACCGGATCGATCTTGCCGTCGTGGGCGCGCTGCGTCAGGTCGGTGGCATAT
>NZ_RZOJ01000242.1:0-9317 GCF_003998845.1 Mesorhizobium sp. M4A.F.Ca.ET.022.05.2.1
CGGCCCATCCCTACAGGATGTCTGAGGCCTATGAGCCAGTCTCCGTCACCGGCGTGCTGAAACCTGGAATGGAGAAAAGCCAGCTCTTCATCCTCGACGGCGTCTCGATCATCCAGTCGGGCTACACGGTGCCCAAGGCCGACGTGGCAAGTGTCGACAATGTACCGGACGCAGTCACCTTGCCGATCAACTCGCCCTGGAGTTTTCTCAACAAAAAGAAGAACTAGGCGTGCGTATGACCTTTCCGGAGGAAGGCCACGCGTGAGCAGCTCAAGCCGCGTTGGCGCCGGCTTCCTTGTCCAGCACCATGTAATCCAGCGGGATCTCGGTCGTATACTTGATCTGCTCCATGGCGAAGGACGACGAGACGTCGCGGATCTCGATCTTGGCGATCAGCCGCTTGTAGAAGGCGTCGTAGGCGGCAATGTCGGGCACCACGACGCGCAGCAGATAGTCGACGTCGCCGCTCATGCGGTAGAACTCGACCACTTCCGGAAATTCCTGGATGACTTCGGAGAAGCGCCGCAGCCATTCATGGCTGTGCGAATTGGTGCGGATCGACACGAAGACGGTGACGCGCACATTGACCTTCTCATGGTCGAGGATCGCGACGCGCCGCTTGATGACGCCCTCCTCCTCGAGCTTCTGGATGCGCCGCCAGCACGGCGTGGTCGACAGGCCGACTTTCTTGGCGACATCGGCGACCGCTAATGTCGCGTCCTCCTGCAGGAGGCGTAGAATTTTTCGGTCAAGCCGGTCCATCGGATACTCCCAGGGTGCATGTCGCCCAATTTGTGTGGCGTGCGCTTTGAGGAATGATTTGGCTATGATCCCTTTTATTCCGGCCTTTCACAAGAAAGAAATTCTGCCAAGCGCGAGAAAAACGGGTGATTTCTTGCTTCATGCCTAACCAAGGCGATAGCGGATTTCCGCCCTCAGGAAGGGCAGCAAATCCATTTCAAACCATGGATTCTTCTTCAGCCAGCCGGTGTTGCGCCACGACGGATGCGGCAGCGGCAGCACTCTCGGGCGGGCGGGCGCCTCCCATATCGCGCGCCAGTTCCTGACGGTTTCCGTCAACGATGACTGACGCGCGGCACCCATGTGCCAGGACTGCGCGTACATGCCGATCGTCAGCACCAGATCGATCTGCGGCATCAGCGCCATCAGTTCGGCGCGCCAGGCTGGCGCGCATTCGCGACGCGGCGGCAGGTCGGCGCCCTTCGCATCCTGGCCGGGGAAGCAAAAACCCATCGGCACGATGGCGAATTTTTCGGTGTCGTAGAATTCCTCGCTGGTTACACTCAGCCAGCTACGCAGCCGATCGCCGGAGGCATCGGTGAACGGCATGCCCGAGAGGTGGACCTTGCTGCCCGGCGCCTGGCTTGCAAGCAGGATACGCGCCGTCGACGACGGGCGTAGCACCGGGCGCGGCTCATGCGGCAAAGGCCGGCCGAGCGGCCTCTCCACGCAGATGCGGCAGGCGCGTACCCTGGCCGTCAGTCTCTCCAGCGCTTCGCTCATCCCGGGCTCAGGCGGCCGCACTCGGTCGGCTGGAGATCGCCGCATGCCAGCGCAGCACATTGGTGCATTCCTCCGGCACCCTGATGCGTGCCGGCTTCATGAAATCGATGGCGATCAACCCGGTGATGTCGGCGATCGAATAGGCATCACCGGCGGCGAACTCTCGGCCCGCCAATTCGTCGTCGAGCAGCTTCAGAAATTCGACCGCCTTGGGTTTGTTGGCCTCGCCCCATTCGGGTATTTGGGGGATTTCCCATTCTTTCATCGCGGGATGGGTGTGACGAAAAGCCTGCGCGACGCAGCTGAGGAGGTTCAGCTCCATGCGTCTTTGCCACATCTCGACCCTCGCCTTGCCGAGCGCGCCTTGCCCGAACAGAGGCGGCTCCGGATACAGCTCCTCGAAATAGCGGCAGATGGCGACGGATTCGGTGATGATGGTGCCGTCGTCGAGCTCGATCACCGGCAGGCGCTGCAGCGGGTTGCGCGAGCTGACGGCCTGCGTCTTATGCTCCAGCGCGCCCATGTCGATAGGCACTAGCGGCACCTCGATCCCTTTTTCGGCGAGGAAAACCCGCACCCTGCGCGGATTGGGCGCACGGCCACCGTCGAACAGCTTCATTCTCATCCTCCCAATCCTGCTCGCTCCCTTTACCGGAAGCTGAAAAACGCGCGCAAGGCATCGCCGATCGACGCCAGCGTGCCGTGCTTCCTTTCGACCAGCCCGTGGCCGTGGGTATCGCGCCAGTCCTGCGGTTCGTCGAACGTGCCGGCCCAGATGCCGGCCTTGCCGACGCGGGCCCCGGCCTCCTCGGTCTCGAAATCACCATAGGCGAGGGCCCAGCCAGCCTCGACCTGGGCGCGATTGAGGTCGATGCCGCCCGCCTTGCAGTCGCCAAGCAGCCGGCCGTAGCGGTCCTGCTGCCAGCCGCTGCAGGAGACGGGCTGGCCGCCTATCAGCCTGACCAGCGATTGCCTCGCGAGCCTGCCGCAGGGATAGTCGGCGCCATCCTTGCGGCAGGTCTGCTGATATTCCGGCGCGTCGATGCCGCGCATGCGGATGCGCTCGGCGCCAAGCGTGATCGAATCGCCGTCATTGACGATGGCCGCGCCCTCGGCCTTGCGCGTCTCGAAGCGGTCGAGGCGGGCCGCGAGCAGGATCAGCAGACCGAGCAGAACGATGGTCAGGCCGTAGTCGAAAAGCCGCCGCCACAGGCTGCGAGGCGGCTGCGGAGCGTATCGCCGGCGCGGCCTCGGCGACCAGGAACGGCTCATATGGCAAACAGTCTCTTAATCATTCGAACGTAGCTTAACGAATTGAAATCGCTGCGCGCAGAAATTGAAGTTTGCATGCCTTTGCTACGCTCGAACACAGCGGACAAATTCATTGTGGACCGCAGGAAACCGCATCGCAACAGCGATGTGGCGCGCGCGGTGCGCAGAACCCGTGACCGTCTTTCGCAGCAGGCCGGCAGCCTCGACTTCGACCGCGAGCTCCTGAAGCTGCATGCCCGCACCATGGTGGTCGGCGCGACCGCCATACCGATCCTGGTGCTGGCGATCGCCGCGACCGGCCTGCTGGCCGGCCTCGACAAGAAGATCGGCATCTGGGCGCTGTTCACCCTGCTTTGCTACACGATTGTTGCCTTCATGGCGCGGCGCGTCGAGCGGACCGAAGCGTCCCAGATCGATCCGTCGCAGGCGCGGCGCGATTTCCTCATCGGGCATTTCCTGTGCGGCCTTGGCTGGGCCTGGTTCGCCTGGTTCGGCTGCGACACCTGCCAGATCGATCAGTTCCAGGTGATCAAGGCGATGGTGCTTCTGGTCGCCATGGCGGCGACCGCGGTGATGGCATCCTCGCTGGGCGGCGCGCTGCTGGCGACCTTCGCCATTCCCGTCGCTGTCTATGCCTATGCCGGATCGCGGCTGTGGCTGCCGATCGAGGTTATCATGGCCGCGCTGCTGGTCGCCGCCCTGCCCTTCTTCGCCTACGTCGCGCGCCATCTCAACCAGGCCTCGCTGATGCTGATGTCATTCCGTTCAGAGAAGGATGCGCTGATCGCGGAGGTGGAAACGGCGAAATCGATGTCGGACGAGGCGCGGCGTCGGGCCGAGGATGCCAATCTGGCCAAGTCGCGCTTCCTCGCGTCGATGAGCCACGAGCTCAGGACCCCGCTCAACGCCATCCTCGGCTTTTCCGAAGTGATGGCCAATGAAGTGCTCGGGCCGATGAACAATCCCACCTATCGCGACTATGCCCATGACGTGCACGAGTCCGGCCAGCACCTGCTCGACCTGATCAACGAAATCCTCGACCTGTCGCGCATCGAGGCGGGCCGCTACCAGCTCAACGAGGAGCCGGTGATGCTGCTCAACATCGCCGAGGACTGCTGCCACATGATGGAGCTGCGGGCGCGCAACAAGGATATCCGCGTCATCCAGGATTTCGAAACCACCTTGCCGAGGCTGTTCGCCGACGAACGCGCGGTGCGGCAGATCGCGCTCAACCTTCTGTCCAACGCCATCAAGTTCACGCCGTCTGGCGGCGAGGTTCGCGTGCGCGTCGGCTGGACCGCCGGTGGCGGGCAGTACATATCAGTCAAGGACAATGGCCCGGGCATTCCGGAGGAAGAGATCCCTGTGGTGCTTTCGGCTTTCGGCCAGGGTTCGATCGCCATCAAGAGCGCCGAGCAAGGCACCGGTCTCGGCCTGCCGATCGTGCAGGGCCTGCTTGCCATGCATGGCGGCGAATTCGAGCTTCACTCCAGGCTGCGCGAGGGCACCGAGGCGATCGCCATCTTCCCGCTCAGCCGGGTGATGGAGGAACTGCCGGCGCTGCCGACCAAGGCGGTGGCATCCCGCAAGAGATAGGTCAGGTTTTGACCGCAGCCGCCATGCCGGAACTGGTGAGTGCCGCCGCCTTGACCAGGCCGGCGACGAGTGCAGCCCCCACCCCTTCGCCATGACCGACGCCGAGATCGAGCAGCGGCCGCAGGCCAAGCCGAGCCGCCACCTTCGCCTGCCCTGGTTCCGGCGACAGGCTGGCAAGCAGGCAATGGTCGAGCGCGGCGGGGCTCACCGCCTGCAGGACAGCGGCCGTCGCGGTCGCCGCATACCCGTCGAGCAGCACCGGGATCTTCTGCATGCGGGCGGCAAGGATGGCGCCAGCGATGGCGGCGAACTCGCGGCCGCCGACACGCCGTAAGGCCTCGAGCGGATCGCTGAGGCTGTCGCCGTGAAAGGCGAGCGCCCGATCGACCACCTCCGCCTTGCGCGCCGTCATCGCCGCGTCAGCGCCCGATCCGGGTCCGACCCAGTCCACGCCAGCGCCGCCGAACAGCGCCGCACACAGGGCGGCAGCGATGGTGGAATTGCCGACGCCGAGATCGCCGAGGCAGATGAGGTCGGCGCCGCCGGCGACCGCTTCCATGCCGAAGGCCATGGTGGCGGCGCAGCCGCGTTCGTCGAGCGCGGCTTCCTCGGTGATGTCTCCGGTCGGAACATCCAGCGCCAGGTCGAAGACCTTGAGGCCGAGGTCGTTGGCGATGCAGACCTGGTTGATCGCCGCTCCCCCGGCCGCGCACAGTTCCACCGCATCGGCGGTCGCCGCCACCGGCCGCGGCGAGACGGCATGACGGGTAACGCCATGGTTACCGGCGAAGATCGCCACCTGGGGCCGCCTGACCGCCGGCGGCGCCTGCCCGCTCCAAGCGGCGAGCCAGGCCGCGATATCCTCGAGGCGGCCAAGCGAGGCCGTAGGCTTTTCGGCCTTGGCAAACAGCGCGCGGATGTGCGCTTCGGCCGCCAGATCGGCCGGCGGCAGATTGGCCAAGAGGTTGCGGAAATCGTCGAAAGGCGATGCGCTGGTCATGCGGACTACATCGTTGCTGAAAGTTGTGAGCGGCATAGACGTCTTGATCCGCCGGCACAATCCTTTCGGTCACTGACGCGAAAACACCAGCGCGCGCCGTATTCCCCAGGGCTTGCATTGGCCTTGGCGTTGCACCATGTGGAAGTAGCGCAAGAGAACATCATGACGGCCATAGAATCTCCGTGCATCCTGGTCTGTTCGATCGACATGAAAACCGGCTACTGTTTCGGCTGCGGCCGCACGCGCGACGAGATTGCTGCCTGGATCGGGATGGCCCCGGAGGTCCGCCGTGCTGTCATGGCCGAGCTGCCGGCTCGGCTGGAAACGGTGGAACGCAGGCCACGGCGGGAAACGCGCCGCGCCCGCATGGCGCGCGAGCGAGACGTGCTGTCGTGAGCGGACAACGCCGATGAACCGCCTGTTCTGGATCCTGATGGTGGTGATCGGCGCCGGCGCGCTGCTGCTGATGCTCAACGATTCGGCCGGCAGCACGTTTGGCGTCGACAACTACGATTTCAGCCGGCTGATCTGGCTCGGCGCGTTCGGCACGCTGATCGGCGCCGGTCTGCTGCGCTCCGGCAGGCCGCTCGGCGACATCGCACGCAATCTCGGCACCTGGGCGGCCATCGTGCTGGCGCTGATCGCCGGCTATCAATACCGCTACGAGCTGCAGGATGTCGCCAGCCGGGTGACGGCGGGCCTGATCCCCGGCAGTCCGCTGGCGCTGGGCGTGGAGGACGGCCACGCCACGGTGACGCTGGACAAGGCCGACAACGGCCATTTCGAAGCGCGCATCCTGGTCAACGGTGCAGCAGTGCGCGCCGTCGTCGACACCGGCGCCACCAGCATCGTGCTGACCGCGGAGGATGCGCAGGCCGCCGGCTTCAATCCAGCCGCGCTCAACTTCACCATATCGGTCTCGACCGCCAACGGCATGGCGCGCGCCGCCGCCGTGAAAACCGACGAAGTGGCGATCGGCGGCATCGTGCGCAAGGACATGGCCGTGATGATCGCCGCGCCCGGCATGCTTGGCCAGAGCCTGCTCGGCATGAACTTCATCGGCTCGCTGTCGGGGTTCGACGTGCGCGGCGACCGCATGGTCCTGCGCGACTGAATGCCCTCAGGCCGCTTCGGCCGCCGTCCCGTTGAGGTCGACAGCGGCAAAGGCAGTCTTCAACACATCCGGTCCGGCGCCCGGCCGTGTTGCGTCCGTCGACAGGATCTGCCGGTAGCGGCGCGCACCCGCCAGCCCGTGGAACAGGCCGACCATGTGGCGCGTCACATGGCCGAGCCGCCCGCCCTTCTCGATATGGCGCGCCGCGTAGGCCGTCATGGCGTCGATCAGTGCGGCATAGTCGAACGCCGCGTACGGCTCGCCGTAGAACATGGCATCGGCACCGGCCAGGATCCCGGGAGTATGGTAGGCGGCGCGGCCGAGCATGGCGCCATCGACATGGCCGAGATGCTCGCGCGCCGCCTCCAGCGATTGAATGCCGCCATTGATGCCGATGAATTCATTAGGCTTTCTGACCTTCAGCCGATAGACCCGGCCATAGTCGAGCGGCGGGATATCGCGGTTTTCCTTCGGGCTGAGCCCCTCCAGCCAGGCCTTGCGCGCATGCACCCACAGCGCGTCGGCGCCGGCCGCGAAAAACCCGTTGGCCAGCGCATCGAGCGCCGGATCCGGATCCTGCTCGTCGACGCCGATGCGGCATTTGACGGTCACGGGGATTGTCACCCTGGCCTTCATTGCCGCGACGCAGTCGGCGACAAGCACGGGCGTCTTCATCAGGCAGGCGCCGAACGTGCCCGACTGGACGCGGTCCGACGGGCAGCCGACATTGAGGTTGATCTCGTCATAGCCGAAGGCCTCACCGACCGCCGCCGCCTCGGCAAGCTTGCCGGGATCGGACCCACCGAGCTGCAGCGCCACCGGATGCTCCGCCTCGTCGAAGCCGAGCAGCCGCTCGCGCGCGCCCTGGATGACCGCGTCGGCTACCACCATCTCGGTATAGAGCAGCGCCCGGCGCGTCAGCTGACGGTGGAAGTACCGGCAATGCCGATCCGTCCAGTCCATCATTGGGGCAATCGACACGATCGGAACGCAGGATTTCCGGGCTTTTCCGTATAAATTGGCCGTTTCTTGGCTGCTCATATGTTGTAACACGTTGTAGGTTTTTGTTGCGTTTTGCAGCGGTTTGTTGTAGCAGGTACAACATTGTTGTAGCGAACAGGGGCAATGTTGTAGCGATGGGGACGATCCTTACCAGAATGCGCCGCGACGGAAAACCGTCCTATCTTTGCCAGATCGCTCGGAAGAAAGACGGCAAGACGGTTCGGGAGAACCGCACCTTCCGCGACCACAAGACCGCCAAGGCGTGGCTGCGCCAGCGCGAGGCCGAGCTAGACAATCCGAAGGCGTTCAAAGCCGCGACGCAAGAAATCAGAACGCTCGGCGACGCGATCGGCCGCTACGTCGAGGAACACGGCGGCGAGATCGGCAAGACCAAGTCGGCCTGCCTTGCTGCCATCCAGCGGCATTCGATCGCCGGCATGGCCTGCGGCGATGTCGGAAGCGAAGACATCGTAGCCTTCGCCCGGACCATTCACACGGTCACCGGACTTGCCGCTCCCGGACCGGCCACCATCAACAACTATCTGTCACACCTAGCGAGCGTCTTCGCCATCGCTCAGAAGGCTTGGGGTTATCCCCTCGATCAGGAGGCCATGTCAGACGCGACCTTTGTTCTGCGGAAGCAGCAGACCATCGCGAAGTCGAAGCAACGCAGCAGGCGCCCTACCCTGAATGAACTGGATCGCCTGCTGGCCTACTTTCAGGAGCGCACCGAACGCGCGCCGCATTCAGCACCTATGGTCGACATCATTCTCTTCGCGGTCTTCTCGACGCGACGCATGGAGGAAATCACCCGCATCCGGTGGGCTGATTTCGAACTAGCCGGCAAGCAGGCCGCTCGCGTTCTTGTGCGGGATATGAAGAACCCAGGCGCGAAGAAGGGCAACGACATCTGGTGCGAGCTGCCCGCCGAAGCTGCGGCTGTCATCGAGCGGCAGCCGAAAACCGGCGACACGATATTTCCCTACACAGTTGACGCCATCGGCTCGGCTTTCACACGGGCCTGCAAGCTGCTCGCCATCGAGGATCTGCATTTCCACGACCTCAGGCACGAAGGCGTTTCCTGGCTGTTTGAGGCCGGTTGGAACATCCCTCACGTCGCGCTCGTCTCCGGGCATCGTTCATGGGCATCCCTGCAGCGTTATGCGCAGCTTCGGCAGAAGGATGACAAGTTCGCCGGCTGGAAGTGGCGGCCATGACTGACCTGCACCACCTGCGGAACATTCTGGAACTGCGCGAGATGCAAGCTGCATCGATGGTGGCCGACAAGCACTTGCCTGAGATCAGGGATTTTCAGCAAGACCACGCTTGGAGGCAATTCTTCACAGATGCCATTGATCCCCGGTGCCATAAGAGCTTGTTCGACAAGGTCCGCGAATACCTCGCTATTGCTGAGGCCGGCGCCGGAATGACAGCGGATGAGGCGCTGTCAAAGGCTGAGGCGAAGCTACAAGAGTTCGATGGCATCCGGCAATATTGCGCCGAAGCCCTCGCGCGATGGCACGCGACAGCGCAGATAAGGAGAGCGCAGAAAAAGCGCACTCGAAGCAATTGGCCGCAAACCGTGGCCGACCACCTTGCAAAGACAGTTGGCGGCAGTAAGGACGACCAGTGGGACGCCATTCCAGACGATGGCGAAGCGATCATTCTCACAATCGATGGCGAGCAATCGGAAGTGTATCGCGATGACGATATGCTTTGTTGTGCCAGCCAGAGCGGCACCAGGGAAATTGCCCACTCGTCGTTTTATCGCCGCTACCTCAAGTCTGCAAAAAGACACTAGCGGCTAAG
>NZ_RZOJ01000243.1:0-9277 GCF_003998845.1 Mesorhizobium sp. M4A.F.Ca.ET.022.05.2.1
GCAGTAGGGTTCCTCTGCTGCCTACTGCCTACTGCCTACCATTTCGGCCAACCTGCGCACCGTGTTCCAGTTGCGCGAGGTGCCGATGCCGAGACGCTTGTGATTGGCGGCCGCAAGCAGCCGCGAGCTTGGCCGCTCGCGTGAGAACACGAGCCAGATGTCGCCGTCGACCAAAAGCACCGTCTCATCCTCGGCGGCGTAGGCCTGAAGCGAAGAGATGGCGTGCTCGGCGACAGGCTTGCGCATCACCCGCACCGCGACCTGGTCGCCGGCATCCGCCGACTCGGCCGGGAATGGATTGCCAATCGCAAGCTTCAACCAGTCGTCGGCGCTGCGCACGATGATGTCGACATGGCGGCCGAAGGTCTTTTCGAACGCTGTCTCCAGCTGTTGCTCGAGATCGGGAGCCTTGGTCGGCCGCGCTTCGAACACCAGATTGCCGGTCGCCACTAGCGTGCGGATGTTCTTCAGGCCCAGGCCTTCCGCCATCGCCTTGAGGTCGGCCATGACCACACGCCGCCCCTCGCCGAGGATGATGCTGTAGAGCAGCGCGACATAGGTCTGCATGGCCGCGCGCCCTAGACCAGGCGGCTCTGCTCCATCGCCGCCTCGATGAAGCTGGCAAACAGCGGGTGCGGGTCGAGCGGCCGGCTCTTCAGCTCCGGGTGGTACTGCACGCCGATGAACCAGGGATGGTCGGGGTATTCGACCGTCTCCGGCAGCACGCCATCGGGCGACATGCCGGCGAAGACCAGGCCACATTCCTCCAGCCGTTCCTTGTAGTCGATATTGACCTCGTAACGATGGCGGTGGCGCTCTGAAATCTGGGTGTCGCCGTAGATCTGGGCGATCTTCGACCCCTTGGCCAACTCGGCCTGATAGGCACCGAGCCGCATGGTGCCGCCGAGATCGCCGCTTGCCCTGCGCTTCTCCAGCATGTTGCCCTTCAGCCATTCGGTCATCAGGCCGACCACCGGTTCGTCGCTCGGACCGAACTCGGTCGACGAAGCATGCTCGACGCCGGCCAGCGAGCGTGCAGCCTCGATGCAGGCCATCTGCATCCCGAAGCAAATGCCGAAATAAGGCACCTTGCGCTCGCGGGCGAATTTCGCCGCCAGGATCTTGCCTTCCGAGCCGCGCTCGCCGAAGCCGCCGGGAACCAGAATGCCATGCACCTTTTCCAGCCACGGAGTCGGGTCTTCCTTCTCGAAGATCTCGCTCTCAATCCAGTCGAGCTTGACCTTGACGCGGTTGGCGAGGCCGCCATGCGACAGCGCCTCGATCAGTGACTTATAGGCATCCTTGAGGCCGGTGTACTTGCCAACGATGGCGATGGTCACTTCGCCTTCCGGATTGTGGATGCGATTGGAGAGCGCCTGCCAGGGCTCCATGCGCGGCTTCGGCGCCGGATCAATGCCGAAGGCGGCGAGCACTTCCGAATCCAGCCCCTCCTTGTGATAGGCCATCGGCACGTCGTAGATGTGCGGCACGTCGAGCGCCTGGATGACGGCGCTTTCGCGCACATTGCAGAACAGCGACAGCTTGCGGCGCTCTTCCTTGGGGATGGGCCGGTCGGCGCGCACCAAAAGAATGTCGGGCGCGATGCCGATGCCGCGCAACTCCTTGACCGAGTGCTGCGTCGGCTTGGTCTTCAATTCGCCGGCGGTCGGTATGTAGGGCATCAGGGTCAGATGCACATAGACCGCGTTGTTGCGCGGCAGGTCGTTGCCGAGTTGGCGGATCGCCTCGAGGAACGGCATGGCCTCGATGTCGCCGACCGTGCCGCCGATCTCGCACAGCACGAAATCGTAGTCGTCATTGCCGTCGAGGACGAAATGCTTGATCTCGTCGGTGACATGCGGAATGACCTGAACCGTGGCGCCGAGATAGTCGCCGCGCCGCTCCCGCTCGATGATGTTCTTGTAGATGCGGCCGGTGGTGATGTTGTCCTGCTGGTTTGCCGAGCGGCCGGTGAAGCGCTCATAATGGCCAAGGTCGAGGTCGGTTTCGGCGCCGTCATCGGTGACGAACACCTCGCCATGCTGGTACGGCGACATCGTGCCGGGGTCGACATTGAGGTAGGGATCGAGCTTTTTGATGCGCGCGCGATAACCCCGCGCTTGCAGGAGAGCCCCAAGAGCTGCCGCGGCGATGCCTTTTCCGAGTGAGGAAACCACGCCGCCAGTGATGAATACATATCGCGCCATGGGAGTCATCGCTTAACGCGGCCGGATTGATTCCGCCAGAGAAAAAACCGCCGCGAAGGCTTTTTCCCAAGAAGGCGCGAAGCCCCGAAGGGCAAGGAATAGTTTCAGTCAAAACAAAAGGGCCGGCTGAGCCGGCCCTTTCGGCATGATGGCAAAAGCCTCAGATGATAACGACCTTGGTGCCGACCTTGACCCGGCTGTAGAGGTCCATGACGTGCTCGTTGATCATGCGGAAGCAGCCGTTGGAGGCGCTGGTTCCGATCGACTGCGGCGCGATGGTGCCGTGGATGCGCAGGTGCGTGTCCTTCTTGCCGTCATAGAGATAGATAGCGCGCGCGCCGAGCGGGTTCTCGCCGCCACCGGGCATGCCGTCCTTGTACTGGCCGTAGTGCTTCGGTTCACGCTTCTGCATGTCGAGCGTCGGGATCCAGCGCGGCCATTCCTGCTTGTCGCCTACAGCGACCGTGCCCTTGAACTGCAGGCCTTCGCGGCCGACGGCAATCGCATAACGGCGCGCCGTGAAGGCTGATTCGACGAGGTAGAGACGCCGGGCGCTGGTGTCGATGACGATCGTGCCCGGCTCATAGCCGGTGAAAGTGACGTCCTGCGGCACGAATTCCGGCTTCACCTTGAACGGCTTCTTGGCGTCCTTCTTGGCGAGAGCCGAATCGAGGGCACGCGTCTCGGGCAGATAGCTGATCGATGACGACGATGAGCCGCCGAACAGTCCTGCGAACAGGCCACGGCTGCTCTGCTTCTGGCCGGGCGCCTCGCTGCGCAGCTCGCCATTGTTGCCGGTCAGCGCGACATTCATCGCCTCGGCCGGGATCGGCTCGGCCGACTGGATCGGTTCGACCGGCGCGATCGGCTCGATGATCTTGACAGTTTTCTTGCCGGGCTTGGCGTCGGCCACCTTCGTCTCGGCGGCGGACTGGCCCTTCTTTGCAAGCCATTCCTGACGGGCCGCGTCGGCCTTGGCCTTGGCTGCGTCGCGCATCGCCAGCTTGCGGGCTTCGAGCGCCTTGGTCCTGGCGGCTTCCTTGTCGGCCGCGATCTTGTCCTCGAGCTTGCTGATCTGGGCGAGATCGGCCGGAGTCGGGTTTTTCTTCTTCTTGAGAAGCTTCAGCTGCGTTGCGTCGCTTTTGACGGCGACATTGATGGCGCCGGTTATCTCGACTGATGGCGATGCGGCCATGTTTGCCGGCGTGCCGGCGAAGGCTGCGGAACTCATGCCGAGCACGGCAAAGAATCCCATGAAAATGAAGCTGCGAAGCTGCATGGCGAAGATCCGATCGTGTAATGCTTTGTTGCCACGGCGTCGCCCGGCGCCCCCCAAGGACGCCGAAAGTGCCGCGCGCAATGTATAATCGATCAGGCCACGACGCCTCAAGCGCGCCGTCAGGCTACGCCCGGTTGAATCTTCGTGAATGTGCGGCATTTGCCGCGACTGTGATCAAACGACAACAGATCGCGGCCCGATAAGCTTGCCGGGCTATTGGTTCGGAACCTGCGGTGTGACCGGCAAGGTGACGCCGTTGGCTGCCGGCGGGGTGGCCGGATTCGCTGGTGCCGGCGCAGGCGCTGTCGTCGCGGCGCCGTTGCCCGATGAGGGCGGCGTCGCCGATCCGCTGGCGGGTGCCGCCGGCGCCGTCGAGGTCGACGGAGCGGCCGGTGCGGTGGCGCCGGCCGGCGCGTTGCCCGGCAACTGGTCGAGCACGCCCTTGCCGGCGTTGCTGGACGACGCCGGAGCGCGATCGAGGATGTCGATCGGCTTTTCGCCGTAGCGCGCCACGAGTGACAAGGTGAGAGACGTTGCAAAGAAGGCAGCCGCCAGGATCGCGGTCGCCCGCGTCAACGCATTGGCGGCGCCGCGCGCCGTCATGAAACCGGAACCGCCACCGATACCGAGACCACCGCCTTCGGAGCGCTGCAGCAGCACCACGCCGACGAGCGCGAGCACGACCATAAGGTGAATGACGATCAGTACGGTTTCCATAGTTTATCCTGGCAAGGCCTTGCGCGGCCGCGGATACGACCGGTGATTTGGAGGCGGCTCCTTACAATGCTTTAGCGGCATTTCCAAGCCCGTGGCCGGAATATGGGGAGCAATGCGCCCTTTGCAACGATTTCGGCCGCGCCGGCCGGCTGGCTCCGCGACTAGGAGATATTCAGATAGGCTTCGGCGATGCCGAGGAAATCCGCCGCCTTCAGGCTGGCGCCGCCGACCAGCGCGCCGTCGACATTGGCGACGCCGAGCAACTCGACAGCGTTGGACGGCTTGACCGAGCCGCCGTAGAGGATCCGTATCTTTGCGGCCGCGCCGCCAAGCAGCTCCGTCAGCTTTGCGCGGATGTGCGCATGCGCCTCGGCGACGTCATCGGCGGTCGGCGTCAGGCCGGTGCCGATGGCCCAAACCGGTTCGTAGGCAATGACGGTGTTGGCCGCAGTGGCGCTTGTCGGCACCGAACCGGCGACCTGGCGCGACAGCACGTCGAGCGTCGTGCCTGCCTCGCGCTCGGCCCTTGTCTCGCCAATGCAGATGATAGCCACCAGCCCGGCCCGCCATGCCGCGGAGGCCTTGGCGTGGATGGTGGCATCGTCCTCGCTGAGATCGGCGCGGCACTCGGAGTGGCCGACGATGACGTGGCTGGCGCCGGCGTCCTTTAGCATCTCGGCCGAAATCCGTCCGGTGTAGGCACCGCTTTCCTTGGGATGGCAATCCTCGCCACCGGCCCGAACCGGGGTGCGCGAGAGGATTTCGGCGGCGTGCGAAAGCAGGGTCGCTGGCACGCAGACAAGCGCCTCCGTCTCGGCGTCGAGGCCGCTCATGAAGCCGTTGCCGATCATCCTCAGTTCGTTGAGCGAGGCGCTGGTGCCGTTCATTTTCCAGTTGCCGGCAACGAGCGGGCGGATTCCAGGCGTCATGGGCTTTGCTTCTCCAGGCGAGATTTGGCTTGCGCACTCACTATCAAAATCAGGCCACAAAGCAATCGACAGTGGACCGGAAGGGCGCTATTGCGCTTGTTTCAGACTCGGGCGCACGAAAAATGCGCAAAAATCGGAAGTAGGCATGCTTGGTATCTTGAGAAACGCGGCGGGCACCTGGGTCGCGAAGGCGTTGCTGTCTTTGCTGGTGATCAGCTTTGCCGTCTGGGGTATTTCGGGGCGTCTGTCGGGAACTTTGGGCGGCCATCATTCCGTGATCACGGCCGGCGGCACGGCGGTTTCGATCAACGAATACCGCCTCGCCTACGACCGCCAGATCAGCGTCATGTCGCAGCAGTTCGGCCAGCGCATCACGCGCGAGCAGGCGCAGGCCCTCGGCATCGACAACCAGGTACTGGCGCAGCTCGTTTCGGGCGCGGTGCTCGACGAGCAGGCCCGCAAGCTCGGACTTGGTCTGTCCAAGGACCGGCTCGCCGAACTCACGCGCGAGGATCCGGCCTTCAAGGGGCCAAGCGGCCAGTTCGACCGCAGGACGTTCGAATACCTGCTGCGTCAGATCGGCATGCGGCCCGAGGACTATCTGAAGAATCGCGCCCAGGTTGCGGTGCGCCAGCAGATCGTCGAGGCGGTTTCGGACGGCCTCAAGGCTCCGCAGACCTTCCTCAAGGCGGTCGCGCTCTACCGCGGCGAGGATCGCACCATCGACTATCTGACCTTGCCGAAGACGCTGGTCGAGCCGATCGAGGCGCCGTCTGACAGCGTGCTCCAGACCTATTTCGACGCCAACAAGAAGGCATATGCGGCGCCCGAATACCGCAAGTTCTCCTATGTCAGGCTCGAACCGCAGGACATCATGGACCCGACCGCGGTGACCGATCCGCAGATCAGCGACGACTACAACAAGAACAAGGGGCGCTACACGACGCCCGAGATGCGCACCATCGAGCAGCTGGTGTTTAAGACGCCGGACGCGGCCAAGGCCGCGTTCGATTCGCTGAAAGCGGGCGCGACTTTCGACAAGCTCGTCACCGCCGAGGGCAAAACCCAGGCCGACACGCTGCTTGGCACGCTCGCCCAGGACAAGATCGCCGACAAGGCGGTGGCCGACGCGGCCTTCAAGCTCGCCGCCAACGAGGTCAGCCCCGTCGTCCAGGGCGCCTTCGGCTCGGTGCTCCTGCGCGTCACCGAGATCAAGCCGGAGGTGGTGAAGCCCCTGGCCGAGGTGTCCGACCAGATCCGCAAGGACCTGGCGCTCGGCGAGGCCAGCCGCATCCTGCTCGACGTGCACGACAGCTACGAAGACACGCGCGCTTCCGGCAGTTCGCTTGCCGACGCCGCCGCCAAGCTGAAGCTCAAGGTCGTCACCGTCGACGCGATCGACCGCACCGGCCAGCGGCCAGACGACACCATCGTCAAGGACCTGCCGGAGTCGGCGGATCTCATCAAGGCGGTGTTCGTCGCCGAGCCCGGCACCGAGAATGAGGGCCTGACCACCGCCGACAACGGCTTCGTCTTCTACGAAGTCGGATCGATCACGCCGGCGCGCGACCGCACGCTGGATGAAGTCCGCCAGAAGGTGGTGGCCGACTGGACGGCGGCGGAAACGGAAAAGCGGCTTGCCGCCAAGGCGGACGAGCTCGAGAAGCGGCTCAAGGCCGGGGCCACGCTCGATGTGATCGCTGGCGAACTCAAGCTCGAGAAGCAGACCAAGCGCGGCCTGAAGCGCGAAGCCGATGACGCCGATTTCGGCAAGGAAGGCGCCGCCGAGATGTTCGGTGTCGGCGAAGGCGGCACCGGGCTGATCCCCTCGCCCACCGGCGACGGCCAGATCCTCTACAAGGTGGCTGAAGTCTTCGAGCCGGCCGGCGCCGATGCCAGCTCCGTGCCTGACGACGCGCAGAAATCGTTCACTGCCGGCATGTCGGACGACCTGCTCGACCAGTTGGTGGCGCAGTTGCAAACGCAATACGACGTCCGCATCGACCAGACCGCCGTTACCCAGGCGCAGGCCCGATGAGCGCGCTGAAGAGCCATATCGCCAAGGTGGCGGCAGGCACCCCTCTCTCGTTCGAGGAAGCGCGCGAGGCGTTCGAAATCATCATGTCTGGCGACGCGACGCCCGGCCAGATCGGCGGCTTCCTGATGGCGCTGCGCGTGCGCGGCGAGGCGGTGAGTGAGATTTCCGGCGCCGTCGCCACCATGCGCGCCAAGATGCTGCGCGTCGAGGCTCCGCACGGTGCCATCGACATCGTCGGCACCGGCGGCGACAATTCGCACAGCGTCAATATCTCGACGGGTTCCGCCTTCGTCATTGCGGCAAGTGGCGTGCCCGTGGCCAAGCACGGCAATCGCGGCCTGTCCTCGCTGACGGGCGCCGCCGACGTGCTCACCGCGCTCGGCGTCAAGATCGATATCGGACCGGAGACGATTGGCCGCTGCATCCATGAAGCCGGCGTCGGCTTCATGTTCGCGCCGGCGCATCATCCGGCGATGAAGCATGTCGGCCCGATCCGGGGCGAGCTTGGCACGCGCACCATCTTCAACTTGCTCGGACCGTTGTCCAATCCGGCCGGCGTCAGCAGGCAGATGGTCGGCGTGTTCCTGCCGGAATGGATCATGCCGGTTGCTGAGGCGTTGAAGGCGCTGGGCACCGAGCACGCCTGGGTCGTTCACGGCGACGGCTATGACGAGATCACCACCACCGGCGAGACGCAGGTGGCGGAACTTGCCGGCGGCGAGATCCGCACCTTCGCGCTCACCCCCGAGGCGGTCGGCCTGAAGCGCCATACCAAGGACGAGTTGCGCGGCGGCGACGCGGCCTACAATGCCAAGGCGCTGCGCGATATGCTGGGAGGTGCCGCGGGCGCCTATCGCGACACCGTGCTGATGAATGCCGGTGCCGGCCTGGTGGTGGCCGGCAAGGCAACAACGCTGGCCGACGGCATGGCGAGCGCTGCGCAAGCGATCGACAGTGGCCGGGCGCTCCAGGTGCTCGGCCGGCTGGTCGAAATTTCGAACGGGTAGAGCCTTGTCCGACATCCTGCGCAAGATCGAAGCCTACAAGCGCGAGGAGATCGCGGCGGCGAAGCGGCGCGTGCCGCTGGCCGAGATCAAGGCGCGGGCAGATGGCGCCGAGGCGCCGCGCGGTTTTCTTGCCGCGCTCGAAGCCAGGCGCGCGGCCGGCAGCTTCGGGCTGATCGCCGAGATCAAGAAGGCGAGCCCGTCCAAGGGGCTGATCCGCGCCGATTTTGATCCGCCGGCGCTGGCCAGGGCCTACGCGAAAGGTGGCGCCGCCTGTCTGTCGGTGCTGACCGACGAGCCGTCCTTCCAAGGTGCGCCGGAATTCCTCGCCGCCGCCCGCGCCGCCGTTGTCCTGCCCGCGCTTCGCAAGGATTTCCTGTTCGACGCCTATCAGGTGTTCGAGGCCCGCGCCTGGGGTGCCGACGCCATCCTAATCATCATGGCGAGCGTCGACGACGCGATGGCTCGCGAGCTCGAGTCTGCGGCCTTCGAACTCGGCATGGATGCGCTGGTCGAAGTGCATGACGAGGCCGAGATGGAGCGGGCGCTCCGGCTCTCCTCGCGGCTAATCGGCATCAACAACCGCGACCTAAGGACATTCGAGACCAGCCTGGACGTTTCGGAGCGGCTGGCGGCGATGGTGCCGGCCGACCGGCTGCTGGTCAGCGAAAGCGGCATCTTCACGCATCAGGACTGCCGCAGGCTGGAGAAGTGCAAGATCGGCACTTTCCTGGTCGGCGAGAGCCTGATGCGGCAAGCCGATGTGGCCGCCGCAACGCAGCTTCTGCTCACGGGCAGGGCGCCAGCCGAGGCGCTCTGACCATGGCGACCTCCCTCACCCACCTTGGCGCTTCGGGCGAAGCCAACATGGTCGACGTCGGCGACAAGGCCGAGACGGTGCGCACCGCGATCGCCGAGGGTTTTGTCTCGATGCGCGCCGAAACGCTGGAGATGATCCTTGCCGGCGATGCCAAGAAGGGCGACGTGCTTGGCACCGCGCGCATTGCCGGCATCATGGCGGCGAAACGCGCGCATGAACTGATCCCGCTCTGCCATCCGCTGCTCCTGACCAAGGTTTCGGTGGACATCGAGCCGGACACGTC
>NZ_RZOJ01000244.1:0-9240 GCF_003998845.1 Mesorhizobium sp. M4A.F.Ca.ET.022.05.2.1
CCGTAGTCTTGCCGGAGCCGCTTTCGCCGATCAGGGCGACGATCTCGCCGTCGGCGATGTCGAGGCTGACGCCCTTGATGATCTCGACAAGCCGTCCGGCGTCGGTCGTCGCCTCGATCCTCAGGTTCCTGACCTCGACGAGATTGCTCATGCGTCCCGGTCCCTGATCTTCTGCGGCAGGTTGTCGATCAGCAGGTTGACGCTGATGGTGAGGCTGGCGATCGCCAGCGAAGGCACGATGACGGCGGGGGCCGCGAAGGGCAGGCCGCCGATGTTTTCGCGCACCAGCGCGCCCCAGTCGGCGAGCGGCGGCTGCAGGCCGAGCCCAAGGAAGGACAGGCCGGAGAGCAGCAGAACGATGAAGACGAAGCGCAAGCCGAAGTCGGCGAGCACCGGGCGGATGATGTTGGGCAGGATCTCGGAGCCGACGAGATAGAGGGTGCTCTCGCCGCGGACACGGGCGACAGTCATGAAGTCCATGGTGTTGATGTTGACGGCGAGCGCGCGCGCGAAGCGATAGGAGCCGGGGATATAGATGACGGCGAGCGTCAGGATCAGCACCGGGATCGACGAGCCGACGGCAGCGACGACGACAAGACCGAACAGCTTGCTGGGGATGGAGTTCATGGCGTCCAGGAAGCGGCTGAGGCAGGTGTCGAGCCAGCCGCCGGTGACCGCCGCTATCATGCCCAGCACGACACCGGAAAAGCAGGCGATGGAGACGGCGGCGAGCGATATACCGACGGTGTAGCGCGCGCCCATCAGAACTCGCGAGAGCATGTCGCGTCCCAGATAGTCCGAGCCGAGCCACAGCCCCTGACGCATCGGCCCGAAATAGTCGTCGTCGACGATGTCGCCGATGGGATGGGGAATGATGTAAGGCGCGAAGATCGCGACCAGTGTCCACGCCAGGATGACCAGCGAGGCCACGACGCCGACGAGGTTGTAGCTGTGGCCCAGGAAGGACCGCCGGGAGGCTGCCGCGCGCGCCATCGTCATCTCAGCCTCGGGTTGGACATTATGGCGACGATGTCGGCGGTCGTGATGAGAAGAAGGTAGCCGAGGCAGAAGATCATCGCGCAGCTCTGGATCAGCGGCAGATCGCGGGTCGCGACCGCATCGACCATCAGCTTGGCGATGCCGGGATAGTTGAAGATCGTCTCCACGATGATGACGCCGCCGACCAGATAGGACAAAGACAGCGCGATCGCGTTGACGATCGGCCCGAGCGCATTGGGCAGCGCGTGTCTCAGCACCATGCGGCTGCGCGAGGCGCCTTTGAGGAGAGCCATCTCGACATAAGGCGTGGACAGCGTTTCGATTACCGCGGCGCGCGTCATGCGGATCATCTGGGCGGAGATGACGAAGGTGAGCGTGATCACCGGCATTGCATAGATGCGCAAGAGATCGGTCAGCGAATGCGCTTCGTTGACCGACGACAGCGCCGGCAGCCATCTGAGATAAACGGCGAAGAGCAAGACCGCCAGCGTCGCGACCATGAACTCCGGCACGGAGATGACGCCGATCGAAAGCACGGTGACGGTGCGGTCGTAGACGGAGCCGCGCAACATCGCGGCGGTGATGCCGAGCGTCAGCGCCAGCGGCACCGAGAGCAGCGCGGTGATGCCGGCGAGCTTCATGGTGTTGACCAGGCGCCCGCCGATCAGAGCCGCAACTGGCATCTCGTTGGCATAGGAGGTGCCGAGGTCGCCGTGGAGCAGGCCGACAAGCCAGCGCAGGAAGCGCAGGATCGCCGGGTCGTTGAGATGCATGGCCTCGCGCAGGCCGGCGACCGCCTCGGGAGTCGCCGCCTGGCCGAGCAGGATCGACGCGGTGTCGCCAGGCAGCATGCTGGTGGCGAAGAACACGGCGAACAGCACGATCAATAGCGTGATGGCCGCGATCCCTAGCCGCTTCAGCACGAGGTTGAGAACCCCAGACGTCATTGAAAGCGCTCCCTGCGGTGCGTTCGGCCAACCATCTTGCGCAATGCAGTGCCGGGGGACCGGCTGACCGGCCCCCGGCAGTCGCCCCTCAGGCTTCGAGCCAGAGATATTCCGCCATTGCGTAGCCCATCATGCCACCGAGCGGGTTCGCCTCCAAACCCTTCACCTTGCTGGAGAGGGCATCGACGTTGGAGATGTAGGCCGGGATGATGGTGCCGGCCTCCTCGGAGACCATGACCTGCATCTGGTTGTAGATTTCCTTGCGCTTGGCCTGGTCGAGCGAGCCGCGCGCCTCGACGAGCAGCTTGTCGAACTTCTCGGACTTGTACTGGCTCTCGTTCCACGGAGCGCTGGAAGCGTAGAGGAGCGAGAACAGGATATCCGGCGTCGGGCGCGGATTGATGTTGCCGAAATGGACCGGCGCCTTGAGCCAGTAATTGTCCCAGTAGCCGTCGGACGGGACGCGCTGGACGTCGAGCTTCATGCCGATATCCGCTCCGGCGGCCTGGATGATCACCGCCATGTCGATCGACGAGGTCGCGGCGTCGGACGCGATCACCGGGATGGACTGGCCGAGCAGGCCTGACTTCTGGAAGTGGAACTTCGCCTTGTCCGGGTCGAATGCCTTCGGCTTGAGGTCGGCGTTGTGGAAGATGTTCGCCGGCGAGACAGGTTGATCATTGCCGACCTCACCAAGGCCGCGCAATGCCGATTTGACGATCTGCTCGCGGTTGACGAGGTACTTCATGCCGGCCACGAAGTCGGCCTTGCTGCCCGGATCCATGTCGAGCCGGATGTTGAGGTCCGTGTAGTTGCCCGCGGTCGTCTTCGACAGTTCGAAGCCCTGCTGGCTCTCCAGGAGCTTCATTGAGCGCGGATTGATCGCTGCGGCAAAATTGATGTCGCCGGAAAGCAGGGCGTTGACGCGAGCGCTGTCGTCGGTGATGGCGATGAATTCGAAGGAGTCGAGATAGGGCTTGCCCGATTTCCAGTAGTTCTTGTTCTTGGTGACGACCGAACGCACGCCGGGTTCGAACGTCTGCAGCACGAAAGCGCCGGTGCCGTTGCCCTTGGAGAAGTCGGTGGTGCCGTCCGCCACGATCATGAAATGGTGCAGCGCCAGGATGGTCGGCAGGTCGGCATTCGGGTCGGCGAGCGTGATTTCGACGGTCGACTTGTCGACCGCCTTGAAGCCGGTCATCTGCGCGGCGATCTTGGCCACCTTGGAGCCGACCGCTTTGTCGAGATGGCGCTTCAGCGAGTAGACGACGTCGTCGGCCGTGAGGTCCTTGCCGTCGTGGAAGGTGACACCCTTGCGCAGCTTCACGGTCCAGGTCTTGGCGTCCTTGCTGTCGAAGCTCTCGGCCAGCTCCATCTGCGTGACGCCATCCTTGTTGAGGAAAGTCAGGCGGTTGTAGAGCGAGCAGCAGCGGACATAGTCGGTGGAGAGCGACGCCTTTGCCGGATCGAGCGTGTCGGCGGTCGAGGACGACCAGCCGGCCGCCTTGAAGCTTCCGCCGGAAACCGGCTCGGCGGCGACGGCCTGGCTGGCGCGGCCGAGCACCAGGCTGCCCGCGGCGACCGCGGCGCCACCGGCCAACAGCATCTTGAGGAGTTCGCGGCGGCTCGCGCCCCGCCGGATGGCGTTCTCGACCATGGCGTCGTCTGCGCTGGTCCAGTTCGTGATCTTGTCGGTCATGTCATTCCCCTTTCTGTTGTTCGGTCGGCATGCTCGTCTTGTCGCGGCTTTCCGGGCTTGGGCTCAGGTTCGTTCCTTCAGGCTTTCCCGAACGGCCGCCGCAAGGGAGGCCATCGAGGTGAAGTGGTAGTCCGGCACGGTGAAGCGCTCGGGCTCGATCGTGCCGCCATAGCCCCTCTGGGCATGCCGGCGTTCGATCCAGCAATTGGTCAGGCCAAGTGCCCGGGATATGCCGATGTCGTGATGCTGGCTTTGCGCGACGTGCAGGATGTCGTCCTTGCTGTCGCCCCTTGAGGCGACGAAATCGAAGACCTTCTGGAAGAACGCCGGATCCGGTTTCTCCGTTCCGGTATCGTCGGCGGTGAAGGTGGCGAAGAAGGGCGATCCGAGCTGCTTCTCGAAATGGTCGAGGGCCCAGCGTCGGGCATTGGTCATGGCAATCAGCTTGTGCGATTTCGCGAGGTCCGCCAGCGCCGCCGCGCTGTCGGGGAAACCTTTCCAGACGCCGGCGGAATCGCGCAGGCGGACGCCGAATTTCTCGTCTGCCGGCAGGCCGAGCTGCGGCGCGATGACCATGTACACACGCACCAGATCGTCGGGAAACAGGCCGGCATCGGGCATGTAGCGGGCCTGCCGGTAAAGGGCCAGCGCGGCTTCGCCATCGATGGAGACGCCAGTCTCGGCGGCAATCCCGGCCAGGCAAGTCGTGATGCCGCCTTCGAAGTCGATCAGCGTGCCGACGACATCGAAGGTCATGTACTTGAATTCGCTGAAAGCCCTGGCCAAGAAACTAGCTCTCCTCTGCGCGATACCGGATTGCATGTTGCTGAACAGAACAAAATTCCGTGCTGTCCTGGGCGTTGGCCTTTTTCGAAAGCCCATAAATCCGCGCTTTCTGGCCTTGTCTTATAGGCAGTCTGGCACTTCCCCCGCGCTGGATTCGCCGAAAAGGCGTGAGGGGGCGGCACAAAATTGCGAAATCGTCTGCCCCGGCGATATTTCGAGATACGAAAAATTCGTCGCCCGTCATGCCAGGGCCTGACGGACGTCGGGATCGTCCAGCGTCTGGTCGAGCGTGAGGCGCGTGCGCTCGATGATAGCGTCGACGTCGCCGTCGGTGCAGCAGAGCGGCGGCGCATAGCCGAGGACACCGTTGGCAAAGGCGCGGATGATGAGACCGTTGTCCCACGCCCTGTCGAAGACGCGCCGCGCCGGTATGGCCGACGCCGGAAGCGGTGTTTTCTTCGTCTTGTCGACCACCAGCTCGATCGCGGCCAGCATGCCGCGACCGCGCACATCACCGACGAGCGGGTGGTCGCGCAGGCTTGCCAATCCTATCATCAGGCGGGCACCGGCCTTGATGCCGTTCTCCAGAAGGCCGTCTTCATAGAGCTTCAACACCTCGAGCGCGACGGCGGCGCTGACGGGATGGGCCGAATAGGTGTAGCCGTGGCCGACCGCAGCGGCGCCCGCGCCGTCGGCGATGACGTCGTAGACATGATCGGCCATGAAGACGGCGCCCATCGGAACATAGCCGGAGGTCAGCCCCTTCGCGGTCGTCATGAAATCGGGAACGATGTCCTCGTCCGTGCAAGCGAACAGGGGTCCCGTGCGCCCGAAGCCGGTGATCACCTCGTCAGCGATGAACAGGATGCCGTACTGCCGGCAGAGCTCGCGTATCGCTTTGATCCAGCCCTTCGGTGGGACGATGACGCCGCCCGAGCCCTGGATCGGCTCGGCATAGAAGGCGGCAACCCGCTCCGGTCCGATCTCCTCGATCTTGGCCTTCAGCGCGGCGAGCGATGCGGCGGTGATCGCGTTGCCGTCCTCGCCCACCGGGTTGCGATAAGGGTAGGGCGAGGGGATCTTGTGCTGCCATTCAAAGGGAATGCCGAAACCGGCGTGAAATGCGGGCAGCGCGGTCAGGCCAGCGCCGACCACCGATGAGCCGTGATAGCCGTGCTCGATGGAAATGAACTGGTCGCGTTTCGGCTCGCCCCTGGCATTCCAGTAGTAGCGGACGAAGCGGATGGTGCTGTCGACCGCGTCCGAGCCGCCGAGGGTGAAGAAGACGTGATTGAGATTCCCCGGAGCGCGCTCGGCCAGTTCCGAGGCGAGGCGAATGGCCGGCTCCGAGCCGAGGTCGAAATAGGCGGTGGCATAGGGCAGCTCGCGCATCTGCCGGGCCGCCGCCTCGACGATGCTGTCGTGGCCGTAGCCGGCATTGACGCACCACAAGCCGGCGAAGCCGTCAATCAACTGCCGGCCGGATGCTTCGGTCACGGTGGCGCCCTTGGCCGATTTCAGGACACGCACGCCGAGCGCTTCATGGCCGCGGTATGAGGAGACCGGATGGATGAGATGGGCGCGGTCGAGTTCGATCAGGGAATTGGCGAGCATTGTTGTCCTCCGAACTAGCCGAGCGCCTGGTTGGCGAGAGCGTAAACTTTTGGCCTGGCCGGTTCCGAACCCGGCTTGGGCGGACGGTCCATGGCCACGCCGCCGCCGACATGGACGAGACCGATTTCCTCGAGCCAGCCATCGATGCCGGTCCGGCTGTCGGTATCCACGCGCAGGAAGGCGCCGGAGCGCGGCGCGGCGAAAAAGCTGATGAGGGCCCTGGCGTCACCGGCGCTTCCCGCGATGACCGGACCGATCACTTCGCCGCGTCCGAAAGGACGGATCGCCGCATAGGCCTCGATGGCGCCGTTATGGCGGATGATTGCGAAGTGGCCGCGCTCGGCCAGCGCATTGATCAGGGCTTCCCGGTCGGCGCCATAAGCGTCGCGATCGAGCGCTTTGATTTCCGGCAGATCGCCAATGCTTGCGGCTTCAACGCCGTCGGGCGCGTCAAGCTCCGTCACTTTCCCCTGATGCTGCAGGATCGCACCGGAGCGCACGAAGCCGAGCTTTTCATAGAGCGGCTCGCCATCCGCCGTCGCGACGAGCCGCAGCGGACGGTCGCCGGCAAGGGCGATCGCCTGATCCATGAGTCGGCGCCCGAGCCCCTGGCCCCGCACATTCCTGTCGACGATCACCATGTTGATCATGGCGCAATCATTGCCATAGGGCGTTACCAGGATGGTGCCGGTGACACGGCCCTGGTCGTCGAGCGCGACAGCGCCGCTCGAGAGCTGCAGCGCCATGTGCCAGTCCTGCGCGCGATGCGGCCAATTCTCCTGGCGAGAAAGCGCTACCGCACCCTCTATATGGTCCGGCCCGAAGGCCTGGAGTTCGATCTCGCCCTGCTGCATGAGGCATCCTTCCGTCTGCTGATCAAGTCTCGGCCATCGGCGCGCCGCAGATCGTCTGAAGGCTTTGGCTTGGACAGTATCTTTCGCCGTAGCGCGAGGCATGCGCCGCATCTTGTGCTGGCGCGCCCGCCGCGGCGGGCGCGCTTCACGTCTCGCGCGACGACGTAATCGCCACACCAGATGCTACAGCGTGCCAAACCGGATGGCGGATACGGAACTTTCTGCTTTCGGGACGCCGATTTCGGTCAGGTCGGCCGCCTTCTGCCGTCCTATGATGAATTCATCCGAACGCGGATGTGCTTCCACCGGAGATCGACGGACATGGCTTCCTTCAGGCCCAAATACATCACCTTCGACTGCTACGGCACGTTGACCAATTTCCAGATGGCGGAAGCCGCACGCGACCTCTACGGCAGCCGGCTCGACGAGCCGCGCATGCAGGAGTTCATCAAGAATTTCGCGGCGTACCGGCTGGACGAGATCCTGGGCGACTGGAAGCCTTATGCCGACGTGATCCACAATGCGCTCGAGCGGGCCTGCAAGCGCAACCGCGTCGCCTTCAGCCCCGACGACGCCAGGATGGTCTATGAGCGCGTCCCGACCTGGGGGCCGCATGCCGACGTGCCGGCCGGCCTGGCGAAAGTCGCCAAGGAAATTCCGCTGGTCATCCTGTCCAACGCCATGAACGCGCAGATCATGTCCAATGTCGAGAAGCTCGGCGCGCCATTCCATGCCGTCTACACGGCCGAGCAGGCACAGGCCTACAAGCCGCGCTTCAAGGCCTTCGAATATATGTTCGACAGGCTGGGCTGCGGTCCGCAAGACATCCTTCACTGCTCGTCGTCATTCCGCTACGACCTGATGTCGGCGCACGACCTCGGCATCAAGAACAAGGTCTGGGTAAACCGCGGCCACGAACCGGCCAACCCGTACTACGGCTATGTCGAGATATCAGACATTTCGGGTCTTCCAGGCGTGGTCGGTCTCTGAAACAGGGCGGATTGCCGATGAAGTTCGTCTCCTACTGGCACGACACCGCTCCCGACTTTTCCGGCGCGGCGCAAGGCCCGGTCGAGGGTCACTACGATGCCGCCATCCTCGGCGGCGGCTTCACCGGTCTCGCCGCGGCCCGCCAACTGGCGAAGGCCGGCGCGAAGGTGGCGGTGCTGGAGGCGGAGCGAGTGGGCTGGGGCGCATCCGGGCGCAATGGCGGGCACCTGAACAATGGCCTCGCCCATAGCTTCCTCTCGGCCAAGGCGGAACTCGGCAAGGAACGCGCAATCGCGCTGTACCGAGCGCTCGACGACTCCGTCGATACCATCGAGGCGCTGGTCGCCGAGGAAAGCATCGACTGCAACTTCCGCCGCGCCGGCAAGCTGAAGCTCGCCTCCAAGCCGCAGCATTTCGAAGCGATCGCCCGCAACTTCGAGGCCGTCCATGCCGAGGTGGATCCGGACACGGCGCTGCTGTCGGCGGCGGATCTCAAGTCCGAGATCGGTTCGCCCTTCCATGGCGCGATGCTGTCGAAGAAGAGCGCCATGATGCATATGGGCCGCTATGTGGCAGGCTTGGCCACGGCCGCCACGCGCCACGGCGCCGTGATCCACGAGAACGCGGCAGTGACCGACCGCAAGCAGGCCGGTAGCAGACATGAATTGACCACTTCGCGCGGCAAGATCAGCGCCGACAACGTGCTGGTGGCGACCGGCGCCTACACCACGCCGAATTTCAATTATTTCCGCCGCCGGATCATCTCCGTCGGCAGCTTCATCATCGCCACGCGGCCGTTAAGCGATGCCGAGATCGCCGCGACCATGCCCGGCAACCGGACATGCGTGACCTCGATGAACATTGGCAACTACTTCCGGCTTTCACCGGACCGACGCCTCATCTTCGGCGGCCGCGCGCGCTTCTCGGCGACATCGGACCAGCGCTCCGATGCCAGGAGCGGACAGATCTTGCAGGCTGGCCTTGCAGCAATCTTCCCCCAGCTCGCCAAGGTCGAGATCGACTACTGCTGGGGCGGGCTGGTCGACATGACCAAGGACCGTTTTCCGCGGGCTGGTTACCATGACGGCGTCTGGTTCGCGATGGGCTATTCCGGCCACGGCGCGCAGCTCTCCACTCATCTCGGTATGATACTGGCCGATGCCATGCTCGGCGGCGAGGACCGCAATCCGCTGAAAGGGCTCGAGTGGCCTTCCATTCCCGGCTATTCCGGCAAGCCCTGGTTCCTGCCGATGGTCGGCCTCTACTACAAGGCGCTCGACCGGATACTATGAGGCAGTGGGGAGTAGGGGAGTAGGGTACAGGCGCTCATTCCCTACTGCCTTACTCCCCT
>NZ_RZOJ01000245.1:0-9208 GCF_003998845.1 Mesorhizobium sp. M4A.F.Ca.ET.022.05.2.1
ATTTGCCGCTCAAGAATCCCTTGGCGAGACCGAAATAGGTGATAACGCCGATATCCTCGGCCACGCAGAGATCAAGCAGCGGTCCGTCGAGCGACGACCGATCGTACAAATTGTATTCGGGCTGAAGAACCTCATAGCGCGGCAGGCTGCGCAGGCTTGCCACGTCGAGCGCCGCCCGTAGCTGGCCGGCATCGAGGTTTGAGCAGCCGACATGGCGGACCTTACCCTTGGCAAGCAGGCTCTGATAGGCGCCGAGCGTCTCCTCGTAGGGTGTCGCCGGGTCCGGCCAATGCGACAGATAGAGATCGATCACATCGGTTTGCAGCCGCTTCAGTGATGCGTCGACCGCCTTTTCGATATAGACGGCGGACAAATCCCGCCTGCCCTGGCCCATGTCCGAGCCGACTTTGGTGATGACGACGATCTTGTCGCGGTTGCCGCGGCTTTTCATCCACTTGCCGATGATGGTTTCGGACTCGCCGCCCTTGTTGCCGGGAGCCCAGCGCGAATAGACGTCCGCCGTGTCGATGGCGTTGAGGCCGGCATCGGCAAAACGGTCGAGCAGGTCGAAGGAGGTCTTCTCGTCGGCGGTCCAGCCAAAGACGTTGCCGCCCAGGACCAGCGGCGCGATGGAAAGTTCGGTGCGACCGAGACGGCGTTTGTGCAAGATTGAACTCCGTGATGCTTGGGATGATGCGGGGCAAGCCCGGCTTGGGGGCAGCAGCTAAGCTAGGTCTTGGATTGCCGAGGTCAAAGGCCTGGCCCTTCTTTTCCGGCAGGTCAGCGCTTCACAAAGGCGCGACCCGCCGCGCCACCTCTTCCAGCCAGTGGTCGCGGATGCCGAGCGCCTTGAGGTGCTCCAGCGTGCTCAGCACATAGTCCTCGTTCCTGCCGGACTGGCCGGCTGCGCCGCCAACGATGCCGGCCGCATGGGCCGCATCGAGCGCGCCGGCATACTGCTCATGCGCGCGGTCGACGATGTAGGCGACCGCCTTGATCGTCTTGCGTGCCTCCGTCCCGTTCCCGTCGAGCCGGATGTCCAGCGTGCGTTCGACATAAACGCTGGTCACCAGTTCGCGCTCGCGCAGATAGGCGAGAACCTCGCCCCGCAGGTCGCCGGGCACGCGGAACGCCAGCCCGATGCAGGAGCCGCCACGGTCGAGGCCGAGCACCAGGCCCGGCCGCTGCCGCGTGCCTCGGTGCACGAAGGAATAGACACAAAGCGACCGCCGATAGCCGAAAAGGCGCGCGCGGCGCGTCTCGACATGCGCGAATCCGGGGCGCCAGATCAGCGACCCATAGCCAAAAACCCAAAAATCGCCCATATCGCCAAGCCTGATCGCGTGAGTCCCGACCGCACGCCGGAATCAGTGTTTCCGTCTTCCGCTTGTTGCGTAACAACCGTCCGCCCGCAATATCAGGGGCAATGAGAGCTCCAGCATGACGTCAACTGACCAGCGCCCGCCGAACTTTCGCCGCCGGCTGTTCTGGCTCGCCGCTTTCATTGCAGTGCTGTTCGCCATCTACAGCGCCGGCTGGTTCTACCTCGCCGATCGCGTCAGGGCCGAGGCCGACAAGGCGGTGGCCGCGCTCAACGCCAAGGGCATCGAGGCCGGCTGCGCCAACCTGACCGTCAGCGGCTATCCGCTCAGTTTCGCCATTTCCTGCGACACGCTCGCCTATGAGGACGATGCCAGGAACCTCGCCGCCTCGACCGGCAGCTTCAATGCCGTGGCTGCGATCAACCAGCCCCTGTCGCCTGTTGCTGATCTACGCGGGCCGCTCAGGACCTCCATGCCCGGGATGACGCCGCTATGGATCGACTGGGACAAGCTGCGGGCGGATGCGAAGCTCTCCTGGCCGCTGCCCCGGCGCGTCGCGCTGAAGGCCGAGGGCCTGTCCGGCCAGACCGATCCGGCTGACAACAGTGATCCTGTCGAACTGTTCTATGCCGGAAAGGCTGCCGGGCAATTGCAGCCGAATGGCCAGGACATCGGCTATGCCGGCAGTTTCAACGATCTCGAGATCGACGCCGATGCTATCGGCGGACGCGTGCTGCCGCCGCTCGACGGTAGTGGCGAGGCGACGCTGAAGAACGGTGTCGTGCTGATCAGGACGCAGCCGAAGAGCCTGCGCGGCCAGTCGGTCGACATCGCAAAGCTCGATCTGTCGTCTGGCGAAGCACGGATAACGGTGTCCGGGCCGCTATCGGTCGATGCCGACGGCCTGATCGACGCCGACCTGACGATCAAGCTCAGGAATCCCAAGGCGGTGGCGGCGATCCTTGGCGGCGCCATTCCCGAGCGCAAGAGCGAGATCGAGCAAGGCTTTGCCGGCCTGGCGATGCTCGGTAACGAACCGTCCATGCCGCTCAGGATCGTCAAGGGCAAGGCCTCGCTCGGCTTCATCCCGCTCGGCAAGATCAAGCCGGTCAACTAGAGCATGGTTCCGAACCGAGGGCCCGCGTCAGCAAAAGGTGGAAACAGGTCTTCGGACAAGATCATGCTCAACAAGAGATTGCGAGCAGATGGATAAACCGGTCAAGCTCCTGAGTGTTGGCGCGTTCACCCTCGACACGATCCTTCGCCTCGACACGCTGCCCGTGCATCAGGGCAAGTTCATCGCTTCCGATGGCGTCCAGATCGCCTCGGGCATGGCAACCAGCGCCGCTTGCGCCGCCCGCCGTCTCGGCGCCGAAGTCTCGCTCTGGGCAAGTGCGGGCGATGATGCCGTCGGCGACCAGCTGATTGCCGAGATCGAGGCCGAGGGCGTCGATTGCAGCCTGGTCCGACGTGTGGCCGGCGCGCGCTCGGCGCTGGCCGCGATCCTCGTTGACGCGCATGGCGAGCGCATCATCGTTCCGTTCTACGACCGCAAGGCGCAGGCCGACCCCGCTGAATTGCCCGCCGATCTCTCCGCCTTCGACGCCGTGCTGGTCGACGTCCGCTGGCCGGGCGCCGCGGCGCTCGCCCTGAACGCGGCGCGCGCCAATGGCCGGCCGGCGATCCTCGATGCCGATACCGCGCCGCTGGAGGTGCTGGAGCAGTTGTTGCCGCTGGCCACGCACATCGTCGCTTCCGAACCCGCGGCGCGTATCGTCTGCGGCCAGGCGCTCGATCCGGAAAGCGCCTGCGCCGATCTTGCCAGCCGTACCGACGCCTTTGTCGCGGTCACCGGCGGCGCGGCGGGAAGCTGGTGGCACGACCGTTCCACCGGCTCGGTCCGCCATGTCGCGGCGCCGAGGATCAAGGCGGTCGATACGTTGGCGGCCGGCGATGTGTTTCACGGCGCCTTTGCCGTCGGCCTCGCGGAAGCTATGCCGCCCGAGCAGGCCTTGCGTTTTGCCAGTGCTGCGGCGGCGCTCAAATGCCAGCGCTTCGGCGGCCGGCTCGGCGCCCCGGACCGGGCAGAGACGCTGGCCATGATGGCGGCCCACTGGCCCGGCGATTAGAAGCTCTAGACACGCCTATCCCTTGGCGCCGGGATGCTCGACGACCTGGCGGCCGAAGTCCGGCACATCGATGTCCTGGCCGGCCTCGATGATCGAGCGGCGGACCGCGCGCGTGCGCGTGAACAGGTCGAACAGTTTCTCGCCGTCGCCCCAGCGGATCGCCCGCTGCAGCGAAGCAAGGTCCTCCGAAAACCGCGCCAGCATTTCCAGGATAGCGTCCTTGTTGTGCAGGCAGACGTCGCGCCACATGGTCGGGTCGGACGCGGCAAGGCGAGTGAAGTCGCGGAAACCGGAGGCGGAGTACTTGATGACTTCGGTCTTGGTCACCGATTCCAGGTCGTCCGCGGTCCCGACGATGTTGTAGGCGATGATGTGCGGCAGGTGCGAGACGATGGCCAGCGTCATGTCGTGATGCTGCGGATCCATTGTGTCTATGTTTGAGCCGCAGCGCCGCCAGAACTCTGAAAGCCTTTCCAATGCCGCGGGATCGGTGCCGGGCACCGGCGTGAAGATGCACCAGCGGTTGTCGAAGAGGTCGGCGAAGCCAGCGTCCGGTCCGGACTTCTCGGTGCCGGCCAGAGGATGGCCAGGAATGAAGTGAACGCCGTCAGGTACATAAGGCTGCATCTGCGCGATGACCGAAGCCTTGGTCGAGCCGACATCGGTGAGGATGGCGCCCTTCTTCAGCGCCGGCGCGATCTCCTCCGCCACTTCGCCGGAGGAGCCGACCGGCACCGAGACGATAACCAGATCGGCATCGCGCACCGCTTGCCTGGCGTCGGTTGCGTAGGAATCGCCGAGGCGGAGCTCCTCGGCCCGCGCCAGCGTGGCGGGGCTGCGGGTGGCGATGGCGACATGGCGGGCCAGGCCCTCGCGGCGGATGACGCGGGCCAGCGACGAGCCGATCAGGCCGATGCCGACCAGCGCGATCTTTTCGAACATCACAGGTGCCATGGCGCTCAACTTTTCACGAAGGTCGTGAGGGCGGCAATCACGCCGCGATTGGCTTCTTCGATGCCGACGCTCATGCGTAGCGCGTTGGGGAAGCCGTAGCCGGAAACGCGCCGCAGTATGTAGCCGCGCGCCGTGAGATAGTCGTCCGCCGCCGCCGCCGAATGCTTGCCGTCTTCGGGGAAATGGATCAGCACGAAATTGCCGACGCTGGGCGTCACCCTGAGCCCGAGCTTTGTCAGCTCCTCGTTCAGCCAGGCGAGCCAGGTTTCGTTGTGCGCCACGCTGCGCTCGACATGGGCGCGGTCGCGGATCGCGGCGATGCCGGCCTCGATCGCCGTTGCATTGACGTTGAAGGGCCCGCGCACGCGGTTGATCGCGTCGACGATATGCATCGGACCATACATCCAGCCGATGCGCGCGCCGCCGAGGCCGAGCTTGGAGAAGGTGCGGGTCATGACGACGTTCTCGGCACTGCCCGCCAGCTCGATGCCGGCCTCGTAGTCGTTGCGGCGCACATATTCGGCGTAAGCCCCATCCAGCACCAGCAGCACGTTCTTCGGCAGGCCGGCATGCAGGCGGCGGACCTCCTGGAATGGCACATAGGTTCCGGTCGGATTGTTGGGATTGGCGAGGAAGATGATGCGGGTCCGCGGCGTCACCGCTGCCAGGATCGCGTCGATGTCGGCGCGCTCATGGGTCTCCTTCACCGTGACCGGCGTGGCGCCGGCCGACTGGATGTAGATCTTGTAGACCATGAAGGCGTGCTCGGTGATGATGGCTTCATCGCCGGGCGCAAGATAGGTCTGCGCCAACAGGCCGAGAATCTCGTCGGAGCCGTTGGAGCAGATGATGTTCGCAGGGTTGAGGCCGTGCACCTCGGCGATCGCCTCGCGCAGCCGCCTGGCGGTGCCGTCGGGATAGACGTCGAGCCTTGCGGCAACCTCCCGCGCCGCCTCGATCGCCTTCGGCGAGGGGCCGAGCGGGTTCTCGTTCGACGACAGTTTATGGACCTTGGCGACACCGGCAGGCGCTGTGCTCTTGCCGGGCACATAGGCTTCGATGTCCATGATGCCCGCGCGGGGCGTCGGACGTGCCTTGTCAGGTGTCTGGTTCATGTCCAAAAGTCCGTCGAGGATGCCTCCAACCGAAGGCCGCAGCGGAAATACAAGCCGTGGCCGCGAATGTCGAGAGGGCGGCAAGGGCGCGAAAAGCCCGACCGTTGACGCCGAGCCGCGCTGGCCCTAGAAGAGCAGCGACAGTTCCGTGGTGATTTGGCCGGTCGGCTTGCAGCCACGTTAAACAATTCGCTAAAGGGCCGTTTGCATCCTGTAACCGGCTTTGCGAAGGCATTGCCGGTTTTTTGTTGTCCGCCGCCGGCCGGACAGTCGCCTGGTCCGGAAACCGGAATCGGTTTCCGGAAACCACGGTGCCTAATGTAAGAGGATGTTATGGCCGTTCTGCGCGCCGCAAAAACCAGCAACGAGGCCGACAATCCGTCGAGCCCGGTGTTGCGCTTCGGCGCCGACAAGCCGCTCAAGCTCGATGCCGGCGCGCTGCTGTCGCCGTTTCAGATCGCCTACCAGACCTATGGCACGCTGAACGACGCCCGCTCCAACGCCATCCTGGTCTGCCACGCGCTGACTGGCGACCAGCATGTCGCCAGCACCAATCCGGTGACCGGCAAGCCGGGCTGGTGGCAGGTGTTGATCGGTCCCGGCAAGATCATCGACACCAACCGCTTCTTCGTCATCTGCTCCAACGTGCTGGGCGGCTGCCTCGGCTCGACCGGCCCGGCTTCGACCAATCCGGCCACCGGCAAGCCCTACGGCCTCGACCTGCCGGTCATCACCATCCGCGACATGGTGCGGGCGCAGCTGATGCTGGTCGACCATTTCGGCATCGAGAAGCTGTTTTGCGTGCTTGGCGGCTCGATGGGCGGCATGCAGGTGCTGGAATGGGCGGCGAGCTACCCCGAGCGCGTCTTCTCGGCGCTGCCGATCGCCACCGGGGCACGTCATTCCTCGCAGAACATCGCCTTCCACGAAGTGGGCCGGCAAGCCGTCATGGCCGATCCGGAATGGCATGGCGGCAAGTATTTCGAATACGGCAAGCGTCCGGAGAAGGGGCTGGCGGTGGCGCGCATGGCCGCCCATATCACCTACCTTTCGGAGGCGGCGCTGCACCGCAAGTTCGGCCGCAACCTGCAGGATCGCGAGGCGCTGACCTTCGGTTTCGACGCCGACTTCCAGATCGAAAGCTACCTGCGCCATCAGGGCATGACCTTCGTCGACCGCTTCGACGCCAACACCTACCTCTATTTGACCCGCGCGATGGACTATTTCGACCTCGTCGCCGATCACGGTGGTCGCCTGGCCGATGCCTTCGCCGGCACCAAGACGCGCTTCTGCCTGGTCTCCTTCACCTCCGATTGGCTGTTCCCGACCGAGGAAAGCCGTTCGATCGTGCATGCGCTGAACGCTGCCGGCGCCTCCGTCTCCTTCGTCGAGATCGAGACCGATCGCGGCCATGACGCCTTCCTGCTCGATGAGCCGGAACTGTTCGCCGCCATCAACGGCTTCATCGGCTCGGCCGCGCGGGCAAGGGGGCTGAGCGCATGACCCCGGAAAGTTGCAGACTTTCCGAGTCAGGATCATGCGCCAAAAGGGAGGCCAGCCTGTGAGCGTCAACCGCGCCCAGCGCGTCGACCTTGAAGTCGTCGCCGATCTCATCCCGCCGCAGTCACGGGTGCTCGATGTCGGCTCCGGCGATGGGCTGCTGCTCGAATTACTACAGGAAACCAAGCAGGTCGACGGCCGTGGGCTGGAACTGTCGCAGCGCGGCGTTAACGAATGCGTGGCGCGCGGCCTCTCGGTCATCCAGGGCGACGCCGACAAGGATCTCGAATTCTATCCCGACAAGGGCTTCGATTTCGTCGTCCTGTCGCAGACCCTGCAGGCGACCCGCAATCCGAAGCTGGTGCTCGACGAGTTGCTCAGAATCGGCAACCGCGCCATCGTCTCTTTCCCCAATTTCGGCCACTGGCGGGTGCGCCTGTCGCTGTTCGTCAAGGGGCGGATGCCGGTGACCAAGGATCTGCCCTATTCCTGGTACGACACGCCCAACATCCATTTCTGCACCATCCGTGACTTCGTCAATCTGTGCGAGGAGCTTGGCGCCACGGTGGAAAAGGCAACCGCCCTCGACGGCAATGGTCAGAGGATCGGCCTCTCCATGCCGTGGTGGTTCTGGAATTTCTTCGGCCAGCAGGCAGTGTTTCTGCTGAAGCGATGATTGCGATGCGTCTCTTTCGTCGGCGTGCGGCCACGGTTGAAATCCCGCCCGACATTCTGTCCGGGATAAAGGCGGGAATTCTTGTCTGCACCTCACCGCGCAGCGGTAGCAATCATCTCGCTGGGTTGATGGCCTCCGCCGAACTGGGGCGTCCACTTGAGTGGTTTGGCGGTCGCCGTTTGCTGGAGCTGCCGGATTATCCTCGCGCCCCCCGCGCGCAGCTTCTGCGTGCGGTGACGGACGGGCGATCCTCTTCAGGAATCTACGCGATCAAGCTTTTCGCAAGCCAATTTGCTCAAGTTGCCAAGAAATTGAACCTGCCCGCGAGCCTTCCGAATCCGCGTTACGTCCGCTTGACGCGCCGTGATCGGCTGGGCCAGGCGATTTCTTGGGCCCGCGCCCGTCAAACCCGCAGATTCCGCTCCACGGAAATCAATGACACACCGCCGCGCTATGACGGTGGCGCGATCGTCGATTCGCTTGAAAGAATTCTGATGGAAAATCTGGCTTGGGATGGCTGGTTCGCAAAAAACGGACTGCCCTACCTTTCTCTGACTTACGAGCAAATTCAGCAAGATCCGCGAGCAAGCCTCAAGCAAATTGCACGCTTGGCGGATACCGAACTTACCTGGGGAACCAACATCGAGTCAGGTCTCGAAATCCAGCGCGACACAATCAATGACGAATGGAGGGAGCGCTTTCTGTCCGAGTACGCCGATGCTTCGAGCTTCTGGCATCGCCCGCGCCACTTCCGTGGTTTCCTGAAGAACTAGAAACAACGAAAACCCACTTGATCGAGGCGGCGAACTCGCAGATGTGGGTAGCGTCTCGGTCGTTTGACAGCAGGCCACCAGGGTTATAGCGACATACACTCCGATGAACCGGTAGCGCCCCCGATGGCTGACGAATACCCCGACTATTCAATCGTCGTGGAAATGGAGAACGCCAAGTCGATCGACTGGGCCGAGATCGGCGTTGGGCTGAACGCCCTGGCGCGCGAAATCGCCGCGGTTTCCGCGATCGGCTTTGCGAGACCGAAACTGATCATCTCGCATGGCGGGCAAGCCGAGGACGCGGACACGCTTCGGCGCAACTTCCGTGCCGAAGCGCCGCGATTGGAAGAAGTGGCGGAGATAGGCTTCGTGGCTTGCCCTGGTGGCCGCTACTACGACCTCAAGAACAATGGCATCAAGGCAACCGAGGGCGAACTGGTCGTCTTCCTGGACTCAGACACCGTACCGGAACGCGACTGGCTTGCAACCCTGCTCGGCCCGTTTCAGGACCCTGGCATCGTCTGTGTCAACGGCTACACGTATCTTTTGTGCGATGACTTCTTTTCGAGAACCTTTGCCCTGATGTGGTTCTTCCCGATGGCCCAGGGCGACAAGAGGTTCGCCTCGAAACGGGCCCTCAACGCCAACAATACTGCCTTCCGGCGCGACTGGATTTCCAGCCACCCGTTTCCTGAAAACAATGGCTTCAAGGTCTCCTGCACCTTGCTGATGCACCAAC
>NZ_RZOJ01000246.1:0-9182 GCF_003998845.1 Mesorhizobium sp. M4A.F.Ca.ET.022.05.2.1
CCCTTTCTACCCTGACGGGTGTGGTGGAGGAGGGTCAAATCCGACACTTCGAAACGGCGCCAACGGCGAACGCTTCACGTTCGTCGTCCGCGACCTTGGTCTCGCAGGAGGTCGGGTCTTTGACGTCCAAGGGGAGTTTTTTAGGAACTGGTTTCGAAATTGATTTGGGAGGTCACGCATGTCGACTACAAGCAGGTTACGGGGCATAGATACGGCGGTATTCTGGCCGGCCCTAACCATAACAGCCGCGTTCATCTTATGGGGAGCCACTGCCCCGGATAGCCTCGCCTCCGTGACGAACGCCACGCTCGCGGCGATCATCAATGGTTTCGGATGGGGCTTTGTTGTCTCGACGGCTATGTTTCTGGTCTTTGCCGGGTTCCTGGCGATCAGCCGTTTCGGCAAGATCCGACTTGGAGCCGACGACGAGTTGCCGGAATTCACTACCGTTTCGTGGGTGTGCATGATGTTCAGCGTCGGCATGGGCATCGGACTGATGTTCTGGGGGGTTGCCGAGCCGGTCTTCCATTTTGGCGCGCCGCCTCACGGGCTGGCCGCCCCGCAGTCCAAGGAAGCTGCGCTGATCGCAATGGAATATGCCTATTTTCATTGGGCGCTGCACCCTTGGGCGATCTACGCCATTGTCGGTCTGGCTATCGCCTATTTCACTTACCGCAAGGGCCTGCCCATCCTGATCTCGAGCGCATTCACCCCCTTGCTCGGCAGCGCGGTCAACGGACCGATCGGCAAGACGATCGATATTCTCGCCCTCATCGCCACGCTGTTCGGCACTGCGACATCGCTCGGCCTTGGCGCACAGCAGATCAACAGCGGTCTGAATTTTCTCTGGGGAACCGGCGAGGGAACAGGCATTGCCCTTGCGATCATCGCTGTGCTGTCGGTGCTGTTCATCCTTTCGGCAGTGTCGGGAGTCGGCAAGGGCGTCCAGTTCCTGAGCAACATGAACATGGTTGTCGCCGCCGCCTTGCTGCTCTTCCTGGCCGTTGTCGGACCGACCGTCTTCATCCTCAACACCTTCACCGAAGCGCTCGGCGAATACCTGACCAATCTCGTCACGATGTCGTTCCGCACCGCTGCCTTCAGCGACGGCAAATGGCTGAGCAGCTGGACCATCTTCTACTGGGCGTGGTGGGTTTCCTGGGCACCTTTTGTCGGCGTTTTCATTGCCCGCATCTCCAGGGGGCGGACGATCCGCGAGTTCGTCATCGGCGTTCTGCTCATCCCGAGCGGCGTAACCTTTCTCTGGTTCACCATCATGGGCGGCACCGCGCTGCACTCTGAACTGATGGGGGTCGGCGGACTTGTCGAGGCGGTCAACACCAAGGGTGCCGCCATCTCGCTGTTTGCCCTACTCGAACAATATCCGGGAACGGCGCTCACCTCGTTCGTCGCGATCTTCCTTGTGGCGATCTTCTTCATCTCGGGAGCTGATGCCGCCTCGATCGTGATGGGTATGCTGTCGTCACGCGGCACGCTTGAGCCCGCGCGCATCGTCGTGGTCCTCTGGGGCGTCCTAGCGGGCGCGTCGGCCTGTGTGCTGCTGGTGATGGGAGGCCTGGAGGGCCTGCAGACCGCGTCGATCATCGCGGCAGCACCCTTCCTTGTCGTCATGGTCGGGCTGTGCATCTCGCTGTGGATGGCGCTGCTGGACGACCTCGAAGGGCGGGGTGAACCCGCCTCTCTCCTGCCCGAAGCCCAGCCTGTCACGGCAGCGGCAGAATAGCTACAGCACCGCCATTCAGGCGGCCAACAAACCGCATCTGAAAATGAACTTCAGGTGCGGTTTGCCGATCCGCGCCGCCGCGACCGGCGCTCCTCATCGTCGCCACCGGCAGCGCGACAAGATCAAGCCAAAAGCAAATCCAACTGGGTGCCCGAAGGGAGGGCGAAGATGATAACCGACCCGCAAATCTGGCTCAGCCTGCTGACGCTTACAGCGCTCGAAATCGTCCTGAGTGTCGACAACCTTGTCGTGATCTCGGTTCTGGTCAGCAAACTTGCTCCCGAGCTGCAGCCAAAGGCGCGGTTTCTCGGAATGGCGCTGGCCCTCGTTCCGCGACTGATCCTGCTGCTGTTCATCGGGTGGATCATTGGCTTGACCGAACCTTTGTTCGAGGCCTTCGGGCACGGCTTTTCCGGGAAGGATCTCATCCTGGCAGGCGGCGGTCTGTTCCTCATCTACAAGGCCACCCAGGAGATACATGCAAGTCTCGAGGGAGAAGAGGGCCACATTGGTGCCACCGTGCGCGCAGGTTTCGTAGCCGTCGTGTCGCAGATTGCCCTGATCAACCTCGTGTTTTCCATTGACTCGATCGTGACCGCCGTCGGCATGGCCAACCAGATCTGGGTCATGGCCGTCGCTGTCGTCGCGTCGATGGCCGTCCTGATCGCGGCCGCCGGACCGGTTGGAAAGTTTGTCGATGCTCACCCTACTGTGAAGATGCTGGCACTCGGCTTCCTCATCATGATCGGCATGACGTTGGTCGCGGATGCCTTTGGCGTCCATGTCCCCAAGGGTTATATCTATTCAGCGATGATCTTCTCGATGGCGGTCGAAGGCGTGAACATGCTGCACCGCCGAAAAGCCAGGCCCGTTCATTTGCACAATCAGTATGGGCCGGAGGTTGCGGTTGCGGCCAACGGCGGACACACACGATCCGTAGCGGTTTCTCAAACCCGCAAACAGGCAAATGAAGCCTGACCGTTATACACCCTCCGGGCCCACCAAAGCACTGTCTACCGACTGATTTCCTTTATTTTTATTGGAGACCTCGAAATCTGGGACTCGAAACCCACCGGCGCTCGAACCGCTCCAAGCGACTCTCAGCCGCTTTGGCTGGAAGGCTGCCCGACGGAATGCGTGCCCTGTGGCTTGCGCCTCAAGGCGTCGTGAATCCGCGCGATGCCCTTGCCATGACCAGAGTTGGACTCATTCACTCATATCGCGCAGCGCGTCCTGTCTAACGATTTCGATGCAGCGCAGGCTGAGCAGGCGAATGACGCCTCGCTCCTTCAGCTTGGTGAAGACCCGCGAGACGGTCTCGATGGTGAGGCCGAGATAGTCGCCGATGTCCACGCGCGACATGGGCAGTTCGACCTGCCGCAGACCACCTTGGCGCTCTGCCAAATCGACCAGGAACGCCGCGATACGTTCTATGGCGTTCTGGCGGCCGAGGACGAGCAAGTGCTCTTGCGCCCTTGTCAGCCCCTTGAGCGCGAGCGGCAGCAGCTGCTGCGACATGTCAGCCCCGGCCGCGGTGCGAAACACGCGGACACCGGTGGCGTTGATCGCTTCGGCGAAGAAATGATGTGTCGTGTCGGCTTCGAAGCCGAATGTCTCTCCAGGCAAGTGGAAGGCGCTTATCTGCCGGCGACCATCGGCAAGCAAGCGGTAGACACGGACGGCGCCGAACTCGACCTGGTAGAAGGCGCCAGCCTTCTCGCCCTGGGCATAGATTTCCGACCCGGCGGGGAAGAAGCTGATTGGCTGGACCGGCACCGAGCCAAATGCCACCTTCAGGTTCGGATTGGCTGGCTGTAAGGGAATTGAAATCCTTGCGGTGGTGTAGGCGTTCATCGCTGCGTCCCCGGTTGACCGTTGTCACAGCAATCGCTCGAATTCACAGAGCGCGAAATTCGGTTATGTCCCTACGGGAAACTACGTAGAACCCGTCATAGGCGGACAAGGGTCCTCTGGGATTGCAGAAGCAATCAAGGTCGACAGCCATCGGGCAGCGCCGTGCATGCCTCGAAACAGGCCGCGCCGGGGCGGCCATTCTTTGGCGGCAGAAGACCTACTCAATTGCTTCCCGGCCCGACACCTCGCCAATGAAGATGCGGAAGAAGACATGCGGACCGCCATCGGAAACGGCAGGCAGGACCGGTTTGAGGGCGCCTGGCTCCCACCAGTCGGGGTGCTTGCTCAGCACTGACCACGCATGATCGCGCTGAAGCTTATGACCGATCCGGTCAGGCAGCTCTTCATAGCGGCCGTCGACAACAACGCTTCTCCAGCCTCGGCCTTGGCCGCGCTCATCGACCTGGACCGACACCAGAGGGTTGGCCCGCATCCAGTCGATCTTCTTGCCGGGCATTGAAAACGCATAGAGATGGTTGTCAGCATGCGCGTAGTACAACGGCACGACGTAGGGTTGCCCATCCTTCGCGCACGCCAGGTGGCCTAGGCGATTTGCGGTCAGCAATTTCGTGCATTCCAGGGCAGAAAGTGTGCGGATCAGCATCGGTGCGATCTCCTACTGCTCGCGGCCATCCGGGTGCTCCAGTTCCGGCTCGCAAGCCCAAGTTCGCGCATTCGGCGATTTCGGAAAATGATTCAGATCAAGGCGAGGCCTGCCATCTCGCGCATCCTAGGGCGATGTGGAAGCCTATCCTAAGCGCCCCGTTCGAATGCGATCTCGAACTCGCCGTCCTCGACGAGGATGGCGAGCATGCCCTTGTATTTCCCTGCATGAGGACGCGGAACGGATGGAAGAACGCGACGACGGGCGCCTATATCGACATCCACCCGACCCATTGGCGCGACTGGGACGCGCAGAGGGCGCCGACAGATATCCGCAATTCCGTTCCTCAATTACCCTAGTGCTTGGGATCCAGGATCAGCGCCATGCGAACCAGGTGCGACAGGCTGCCGGCGGCCATCTTGCTCATGACATTGGCGCGATGGATTTCGACCGTGCGGGGGCTGATTCCCAGATCATAGGCGATCGTCTTGTTCGGCAGACCCGACACAAGCCCATCCAGCACCTGCCGCTCCCGGTCCGAAAGCGTTGACAGCCGCCCGCGGATTTCCGCGGATTGCGGGTGGGTTGCATCAACTCGATTGCGATTGCCCAGCGCTGAACGGATCGCGTCGATCAAAATGTCGTCGTCGAACGGCTTTTCGATGAAATCCGCAGCCCCTTCCTTCATCGCCTGAACGGCGAGCGCGACATCGGCATGACCCGTCATGACAATGACCGGAAGCCTGTGCCCGCGAGCCCTCAGCTGCCGCAGGAACTCGATGCCGTCGATACCTGGCATGCGCACATCGGTCACGATGCAGCCGTCGACATTGTCGGTGGCTGAAGCCAGGAAGGCTGTCGCGGATTCATGCAGGCGCACGGCAAAATCGGCTGTCGCGAGAAGAAAACCGAGCGACTTGCGAACATCGACGTCATCGTCGACCACATGCACGAGATCATTCCCGGCCATTGGCAACCTCTTCCTTGTTCACGATGCGCAAGGTGAACCGGAAAGCGGTTCCTCCAGACAGCATTGCCTCGGCCCAGATATGACCGCCGTGCGATTCGACGATTGTGCGGCAAATGGAGAGGCCGACGCCCATGCCCTGCTTCTTGGTGGTGACGAAAGGCTGGAAAAGCTGGGCGGACACCTCGGGCGAGAGGCCCGTGCCCGTATCGATCACGCTTACTTCGGCCATACCGTCGTCCCTGGCAATCGTCATGACATGCAACTCGCGACGTGTCGCGCCCTGCATGGCCTCCACCGCATTGCGCATCAGGTTGAGCAGAACCTGCTGAATCTGAATGCGGTCGGTCAGGACCAGTTCGGCCGCGGGATCGAGCTTGTAGCTTACTCGCATATCGGCTTCTCTTGCGCCAACCAGGGCCAGGGACGAGGCTTCCTCGATCAGTGCCGGCAGGCGCTCGACCTGGCGCTCGCTTTCACCTCTTGAGACGAAGTCGCGAAGGTGCCGGATGACCTCTCCCGCCCGCAAGGCCTGCTCCGCTGCCTTTTCAACGGCCTCCCTCAACATCGGCGCATTCTCTTCCGTGCTTCTTTCGAGCAGCCGGCGGCTGCCCTTTAGGTAATTCGTGATCGCGGTCAGTGGTTGGTTGATCTCATGCGCAAGCGTCGAGGCCATTTCGCCGAGCGCGGTGAACCGCGCCATGTGAAGCAGCTCCTGTTGCTGCTCCTGTATTCTTGCTTCTGCCCGGTGACGCTCGGTCAGATCGCGGCAGAAGCCGGTAAAGAAGCGTCCGGTTCCTGGATGCATCTCGCCGACGGAAAGCTCCATGGGAAAGGTCGAACCATCCTTGCGCATTCCCGTGACGGTACGGCCAAGCCCGATGATCCGGCGCTCTCCGGTCGCCAGATAGCGGTGCAGGTAGGCGTCATGCTCGTCGCGATAGGGTGCCGGCATCAGCAGGCTGACATTCTGGCCTATGACTTGGCTCGCTGCGTAGCCGAACAACGTCTCGGCGGCCGTGCTGAAGGATTGAATGCGACCTTGTTCATCGATGACGACCATTGCATCCGGCACCGTTGCCAGGATCGAACGCAGATGGTCCTCACGCAGCCGAAGTGCGGCATTCGCAAAAGAGAGCTCGCTAACATCCGTGCCTTCGACGAAGATCGCAGTGGTGCGGCCATCGCCGTCCTGGATCGGCTGATAAACGAAATCCAGGATGCGCTCTTCTGCCGGCTCGCCTTGCTTGTTGCGAAGAGCGACCTTCACGCCCTGGCCCCGGTATGGCTCACCGGTCTTGTACACATCGTCAAGCTGTTCGAAGAAGCCTTGGCCTTCGAGCTCGGGAAGCGCCTCACGCACCGGCTTCCCAATCACCCGCCTGTCGCCGATTAACCGCTGATAGGCGGCATTGGTCAGTTCGAAGACATGGTCCGGCTCTCGCATCAGGGCCATGAAGCCCGGAGCCTGCTCGAACATCTGCGACAAGACGGATCGCAGCATCATCCCGCCGGCCGACGAAATAAGCGCTTCGTTTTGGCTCACCTGAGGTCCTTGGGTTCGGCCACGCTTGCAAGAGGGCTAATTATCACTCCTGGCCGCGCACGCAAAACCAATCCAGGCAAAAGCGCTCGGATGAGTTGGGGGTCGAACTGGCCGAGCGTTTCGGAGCGCACTTTGTTGGCCTGGCGGCTGCCGATTGTTCCGCCCCTCGTCGAGACGGCCTTTGGCGGCGTCACGCACTCCGCATGCATCGCTTCATGTCGTATTGACCGCCGGCCGAAACGATCCTTGCAAGTGGAGTTGCCTGTTGACCAAGATCAAGGCGGCGACCCCCGGCATGGCAAAGATGGTTGGGAAACAGGAGTGATCCCAATGACTTTTCTCGACTATCTGATTTCAGTAGACGCCAGGACCGCCCTGATGGGGCGCATGATGCAGAAGCTCGGTGTCGACAGGCAGTTGAAGGTCATCGCGGACCATGCCGCCGTTACCAATCGGGCGGTGGACCGCTGCCGCTCCTGCGGCCACCAGGATGAATGCTCGACCTGGCTTGACCAACACCTGCAAGCCGACGATCCGCCAGATTACTGCCGCAACCGCGACCTCATCGCACGGCTGCAGCACGCGGCCGGCCGGCAGTAGTTGCTTTCAGAGGCGGCCGACGCTCAGGTAGCGTCCCATAGCTCGCGCGTAGCGGGGAGAGGTCTGCGAATGCCGTTGGAGGTCCGGGTTTGACGAGAGCCGCCGCGTCAAACCGAGCTTTGCAGTTGATGGATGTGCGCCCACGGGACCGGCAGTTTTGAGTACGCTATTTTTCCTGGAAGCATTTCTGCTTTTCGTCGCGCCGGGGCCAACCAACGCCCTTCTGATGGCAGGGGCTGTCAAACGCGAAAAGGCGGTCAGGCTTTTGATCGCGCAGGCCTGCGGGTACGGGATCGCCGCCGCCTGCTGGTTTTCGCTGCGTCCCTGGATGCCGCCCGGTGCCATCGAGGCACTGAAGCTGGTCGCCGCCGCATGGCTCGTAGTCCTTGGCCTGCGCCTGATAACAAGTGCCCGGATCAACGCCTCCAAGGATGGCGGCGCCATTTCCGTCCTGGCAACCAGTGCCCTCAATCCGAAGGCGTCTATCTATTGCCTGGCAATCGTGCCGACAGACGCCGCAGCGCGGGCGCTGGCGATATTCTGGATTGTTCTCCCGATCATCACGGCTGCCACGGGATCGGTGTGGCTTCTACTCGGTAGCCGGCTTGGCGAAGACGGAAGAACAACAGACAGGGTAGCGGGCACGGCGCTCATTGCATTCGCCATGCTGCTGCTTCGACCATTGATACCCCTGATCGCGACCTAAGGTTGGTCGCCACCGCTTGCTGCCGACTTCTGTCAGACCTACTAGGACACAAGCACAACTGACAATGGTCCCGCGCAGAACAGGCTGTCCTTGACCGCCTTGACGCCTGCAACGTTCTCCGCGGCAACCACAGCCGCCTTCCGCTGACGCTCGTCAAAGATTGCGCCGCTCAGTTCGACAGTTCCTCGGTCGACACTCACCCCGATCAAGCCGCCGTTGCTCCAGGCTTGGCGTTTGAGCTCTGCCAGAACGTTCTTGCGGATGGAGTCGTCATCAGCCGTCGTCGCGCCCGATTTCGGCAGGACGCACAACAGTGCGCGCAGCAGGTCCGTGCGCGTGACGATGCCGACGAGCTTGCCTGCCTGGACGATCGGCACATTCTTGATCTTGTTCTCGGTCATCAACCCGACAATCTCGGCGAGCGAGGCACCGGGCGGCGCCGACACGACCTGACCTGTCATCACCTCGTCAACTCGACGTCCGCTTGCCAGGACGTATTCGTTGGCCAACTTGCCGGGGCCGACGACAAACTCCAGCCAGCGAGGACGAACACGCTGGGTGCCGAGCTCTTGACGGCGCAGGAAATCACCCTCGCTGATAATGCCGGCAACTGTCCCGTCATCGCGGACGACCGGCAGGCAGCCGATCTTCCTGGCGAGCATCAGTTCGGCCGCATCGGCGATCGACGCGCCCGGACCTACGGTGACGACCGGCGTCGTCATTATGGCCTCGGCCTGCATTGCTGCCTCCTGATTTCCATCCAGCCCTTTATCGGATGCCGCCCATTGTCGGACGATTGAGCGATCGGGTCATTGACCTGCGTCATTTCAGAGGAGCGGCGCAGTCACTTTGGCGGCTCATCCCGATCGATCAGAATGCGCGCCGCGGCCCCATCAAGATCCTCGTACTGACCGCTCCTCAGGGCCCACAGGAAGCCAGTCAGTCCAAGCGCACCGAGGAACAGCGCCACCGGGATGAGGTAGACGAGCGTCGTCATGAGGGTCGAACCAGCAGGCCGGGGGGTGCAAGCTCGTCGGCATCGTCACGCGCACGGACCTGCTGCGCGCACTGTTGTGCGTCCTGCCGAAATCGGGCGCGACG
>NZ_RZOJ01000247.1:0-1385 GCF_003998845.1 Mesorhizobium sp. M4A.F.Ca.ET.022.05.2.1
CCGAAGCGATCAATCCGTACCTCGCCTTCGACACGCTGCTCGACATGCACAAGCGCGGCGAACTGCCGGAGGAGGTCGACGCTTACGAAGTGGTTTCGCGCTACATCAAGTCGATCGGCAAGGGCATCCTCAAGGTGATGTCCAAGATGGGCATCTCCACCTACCAGTCCTATTGCGGCGCGCAGATCTTCGACGCCATCGGGCTGAAGTCGGATTTCGTCGAGAAGTACTTCACCGGCACCGCGACGCTGATCGAGGGCGTCGGGCTGGACGAGATCGCGGCCGAGACGATCAGCCGCCACACCGACGGCTTCGGCAACGATCCGGTGCTGCGCAGCAGCCTGGAGGTCGGCGGCGAGTACATGTTCCGCATGCGCGGCGAGGCGCATATGTGGTCGCCGGACGCGGTCGCCACCCTGCAGCATGCGGTGCGCCAGGGGTCATGGGATACGTTCAAGGATTATTCCGCGCAGATCGACAGCGAGACGGCCCGCGCCCAGACCATCCGAGGCCTATTCAAGATCAGGCTCGCCGAGGAGACTGGACGCAAGAAGGTCGCGCTCGACGAGGTCATGCCGGCGGCGGAGATCGTCAAGCGCTTCTCGACCGGGGCGATGTCGTTCGGCTCGATCTCCAGGGAAGCGCACACGACGCTGGCGCGCGCCATGAACGCCATCGGCGGTAAGTCGAACACCGGCGAGGGCGGCGAAGAGGCCGACCGCTACCTGCCGCTGCCCGGCGGCGGCAGGAACCCGGAGCGTTCGGCGATCAAGCAGGTTGCATCAGGACGATTCGGCGTGACGGCGGAATATCTCGTCAACTCGGACGTCATGCAGATCAAGGTCGCGCAGGGCGCCAAGCCCGGCGAGGGCGGACAGCTGCCCGGACACAAGGTCGACGCGACCATCGCCAAGGTCAGGCATTCGACGCCCGGCGTCGGCCTGATCTCGCCGCCGCCGCACCACGACATCTATTCGATCGAGGATCTGGCGCAGCTCATCTACGACCTGAAGAACGTCAACCCGGCGGCCGACGTCTCGGTCAAGCTGGTGTCGGAGGTCGGCGTCGGCACGGTCGCGGCCGGCGTTGCCAAGGCGCGCGCCGACCACATCACCATCTCGGGCTATGACGGCGGCACCGGCGCTTCGCCGCTGACCTCGCTCAAGCATGCCGGCAGCCCGTGGGAAATGGGCCTCGCCGAGACGCATCAGACGCTGGTGCTCAACGGCCTCAGGTCGCGCGTGGCGCTGCAGGTCGACGGCGGCCTGCGCACCGGGCGCGACGTCATCATCGGCGCGCTGCTCGGCGCCGACGAGTTCGGCTTCTCGACCGCGCCGCTGATCGCGGCCGGCTGCATCATGATGCGCAAGTGCCACCTCAATACC
>NZ_RZOJ01000247.1:1395-9176 GCF_003998845.1 Mesorhizobium sp. M4A.F.Ca.ET.022.05.2.1
ATACCTGCCCGGTCGGCGTGGCGACGCAGGACCCGGTGCTGCGCAAGCGCTTCAAGGGCACGCCCGAGCACGTCATCAACTTCTTCTTCTATGTGGCGGAAGAGGTGCGCGCGCTGCTCGCCGAAATGGGCTTCACCCATCTCGACCAGATCATCGGCGACACCGATCTTCTGGAGAAGCGCGACGTAATCCAGCACTGGAAGGCGCGCGGGCTCGATTTCGGCAAGATGTTCTTCAAGCCGGACGCGCCGCACGAGGCGGTGCACTGGACCGAGCGCCAGAAGCACCCGATCGACGACGTGCTCGACCGCAAGCTGATCGAGCTGGCCAAGCCGGCCCTGGAAGCCAAGCAGGCCGTCTCCATCGAGCTGCCGATCCGCAACGTCGACCGTTCGGCGGGCGCGATGCTGTCGGGCGAAGTGGCCAAGCGCTTCAAGCACAAGGGGCTGCGCGAGGACACGATCCAGGTGAAGCTTACCGGCACCGCCGGCCAATCCTTCGGCGCCTTCCTGGCGCGGGGCGTCTCGTTCGAGCTGGTCGGCGCCGGCAATGACTATGTCGGCAAGGGCCTGTCGGGCGGCCGTATCGTCATCCGCCCGCCGGAAGAGGCCAAGATCGTCGCGGCTGACTCCATCATCGTCGGCAATACGGTGCTTTACGGCGCCACCGAGGGCGAAGCCTATTTCGCCGGCGTCGCCGGCGAGCGCTTCGCGGTGCGCAATTCGGGCGTCGCGGCAGTAGTCGAAGGCGTCGGCGACCATGGCTGCGAATACATGACCGGCGGCATCGTCGTCGTGCTCGGCAAAACGGGGCGCAACTTCGCCGCCGGCATGTCGGGCGGCGTCGCCTATGTGCTCGACGAGAAGGGCGATTTCGCCGAACGCTGCAACATGGCGATGGTCGAGCTGGAGCCGGTGCCGGAAGAGGACGATCTGATGGAGAAGCTGCTCCATCACGGCGGCGACCTCGACCATAAGGGACGTGTCGACGTATCCGGCGACATGACCAGCCACGATGAGGAGCGGCTCTACCAGCTGATCTCGAACCACGTCCATTACACGGGGTCCGCGCGCGGCCGTGAAATCCTCGACAACTGGGCGGCGTTCCGGCCGAAATTCCGCAAGATCATGCCGGTCGAGTATCGCCGCGCGCTGATCGAGATGGAACGCATGCGCATGAGCGTGGCGGCCGAATAAGCATTGGACGGGCCGGAGAGATGGATCTCCGGCCGCCATCCTCACCAACAATCCTGACCCCGGACTGCGGTTGCCATGGCGGCCTTATGGGGTTAACGGGTGCGCCGACAAGTGCGTGCCTTCGGACAGCAGGGACTGGACTATGGGCAAGGTAACAGGGTTTCTTGAGATCGACCGGCAGGTGCACAAGTACCAGCCGGCCTCCGACCGCATCCGGCATTTCCGCGAATTCACGCTGCCGATGTCGGACAAGGAGGTCGAGAAGCAGGCCGCGCGCTGCATGGATTGCGGCATTCCGTTCTGCCACGGGCCGACCGGCTGCCCGATCCACAACCAGATCCCCGACTGGAACGACCTCGTCTACAATGGCGACTGGGACAATGCGATCCGCAACCTGCATTCGACGAACAACTTCCCGGAATTCACCGGCCGCATCTGCCCTGCGCCGTGCGAGGAAGCCTGCACGCTGAACCTCGAGGACATTCCGGTCGCCATCAAGACGGTCGAGCAGGCGATCGCCGACAAGGCCTACGAGACCGGCCATATCCGGCCCTATCCGCCGGAGAAGAAGACCGGCAAGCGCGTCGCCGTCATCGGCTCCGGCCCGGCCGGCATGGCGGCGGCCCAGCAGCTCGGCCGCGCCGGCCATGACGTGCACGTCTATGAGCGCGAGAGTCGTCCGGGCGGGCTGATGCGCTACGGCATCCCGGACTTCAAGATCGAGAAGCACTATATCGACCGCCGCATCGAGCAGATGCAGGGCGAGGGCGTGACCTTCCATTGCGGCGTCAACGTCGGCGTCGACAAGCCTGTCGCCGAACTGCTCGCCGAACATGACGCGGTGCTCTATTGCGGCGGCTCGGAAGCGCCGCGCGCCGCCAACATCCCGGGCGACGATCTCGGTGGCGTGCATGACGCCATGCCCTATCTGGTGCAGCAGAACCGCCGTGTCGGCGGCGAGCCGATCCAGTCGGTGGCGTGGCCCTCGCATCCGATCATCGCCAGCGGCCAGCATGTCGTCGTCGTCGGTGGCGGCGACACCGCGTCCGACTGCGTCGGCACCGCCTTCCGCCAAGGCGCGGTGCGCGTCACCCAGCTCGACATCCGCCCGCAGCCGCCGGAGAAGGAAGACAAGCTCGCCGTCTGGCCCTACTGGGCGACCAAGATGCGCACCTCGTCCTCGCAGGCCGAGGGCGCCGAGCGCGAATTCCAGGTGGCGACGCTTGAATTCATCGGCGAGGACGGCCAGCTGACCGGCGTCCGCTGCTGTGAGGTCGACGAGAAGCGCAAGCCGATCGCCGGCACCGAATTCGTCATCCGCGCCGATCTCGCCTTCATCGCCATCGGCTTTGCCGGGCCGGCCGCCACCGGCGTGGCGAGCGAGCTGGACGGACAGATGAGGATCGTCACCGACAGCCGCCGCTCGAAGAATGTCGAGGCCAATGACCGCGACTACAAGACCAGCGTCGAAAGGCTTTACGCGGCGGGCGACGTGCGCCGTGGCCAGTCGCTGGTGGTGTGGGCGATCCGCGAGGGCCGCCAGGCGGCGCGCTCGATCGACGAGGCGCTGATGGGATCGAGCGTTTTACCTCGTTAAGGGTTGATAGCCGTCGTCGTATCCGGTGTCGCGGCTGACGTTGCGGGCTGGGTTTTCGGCGGCCAGGAGAAATCGTCGGCGCGGCCGGGCGAGGCAGCGGGCGCCTTGCCCTCGATGACGAGTTTCTCGCCAGGTAAATTCGGATTCGCCTTGGCGGGCGCCGCCGCGCCGAGAAGCTCGGAGCCGCCGTCCAGCGCCGGATCGCCGAGCAGCATCGGCACGGTGCGGTCGATCACGATCGGAGCGGCATTGGGCGCCGGCGCTTCGACCGGGGCGCCGGCCGGCGCGGAGACCGTTGTCACGCTTCCGGGCGCGGCCAGCCCGAGGATCTTGGCCAGCGACTTTTCGGTGTAGAAGGCAAGCTTGCGCTTGCCGGCCTTCGAGACATTGATGCCGTCGTCCGAGCGCAGCCGCACCGCCTGGCCGTTGATGTCGGGGCCGGTGGTGACGAAAGCGCCGTTCTCGTCGACGAAACCGTCCCAGACATCGACGAACTCGCCGCCATGCTTTTCGGCGGCCGAGCGGTAGATGTCGTTGAAGGCCAGCATGTCCGAAGTCATCTTCGGCAACCGGAAGGCCGGCATGCCGACCCACAGGAACGGCACCTTGGCCTCCGCAATGGCCTTGCCCAGCGCATCGGTGCGGCGCTCATATTCCTTGGTCCAGTTCTCGGATCGCGGCTGCTCGCGCACGTCGCCGACTTTCATCTGCTGGCGGTCGTTGGAGCCGAGCATGACGACGACGACCGATGGTTTCTCGGTCTCGATCAGCGTTTTGATCTGTTCTGGCCAGTTGTAGAAATCATCGCGCACGAAGCCGGAAGAGCCGTTGCTGCGCACCGCGATCCTGACGCCAGCGTTTTCGGCGAAGGCGGTGTCCAGGCCCTCGCCGAGACCGCTCGCCATGAAATCGCCGACCACAAGCACGACGCGGGCATCCGGCGTCTTCTCGACGATCGGCGTCTGTGGCACTGCCGGGAGGCGCGGCTTGGATTTCCTGGTCTTTGCCTTCGGCCTTGCCTTCTGGATGTCGAGCGGCGGCTCGATGCGCTCGCTGCGGCGCGGGAACAGCAAGTCACGCAGCGACCAGCCGCGGCTCTGCTCCTCCTGCGCCATGGCGGGCGTGTGGAAGGCGCTGGCCGCGGCCACCATCAGGACGCCAACGGCCAGGATCAGGATCGGCGTGCGACGAACGATCGCCCGTATGCGCCCAGCCGAAACCAATCACTTCCTCCGTCCCTGAAGCGGTCCTATTTCTTGCGGAGCCATTTGAGCACTTCCATGCTCGGATAGCCATCCTGGGTCAAGCCGGCCTTCGCCTGGAAGGCCATGATGGCGGCTTTCGATCCCTCGCCGATCTTGCCGTCGAACTTGCCGTCATAGTAGCCGTGCTCGGAAAGCCGTTGCTGCAGTTCCTGCCGCTCCTCGAAGCTCAGCTTGGTGAAGGGCCGTTTCCAGTCCTGCACCAGGCCGCTGCCACCAGCGATCTCGTCGGCAAGAAGGCCCACGGCGAGCGCGTATTTGTCGGCGTTGTTGTAGGCCTTGATGACCGAGAAATTCTTGATCATCAGGAAGGCTGGCCCACCGCGGCCGTCGGGCACTTTCAGCGTCGCCTTGTCGGAGCCGTTCTTGAACGGCTTGCCGTTGGCCCTGACGACGCCAAGCGCCTGCCATTGCGCCAGCGTCTTCGAGCCGGCGGGAAGCTTGCCGGCCGGCAGGACGACCTCGTAGCCCCAGGTCTTGCCGGCCTGCCAGCCGTTCTTCCTCAGCAGATTGGCGGCCGTCGCCAGCGCATCGGGGATCGAGTTCCAGATGTCGCGCTTGCCGTTGCCGTCCATGTCGACGGCATAATGCTGGTAGCTGGTCGGGATGAACTGGGTGTGGCCCATGGCGCCGGCCCACGAGCCGCTGAGATGGCTTTCGTCGATGTCGCCGCTCTGCAGGATCTTCAACGCCGCGATCAGCTGGGTGCGGGCGAATTTCGAACGCCGCGGGTCGGCATAGCCAAGTGTCGCCAGCGAGCGGATGACATTGCGCATGATGTCGTTGCGCTTGAGGATCTCGCCATAGTTCGATTCCATCGACCAGATGGCGAGCAGGATGTTGCGGTCGACGCCGAACCGCGCCTCGATCCTGTCCAGCCACGGCTTCCATTTCCTGGCCATCTGCTGGCCGACGGCGACCGACTGGTCGTGCACGCGGTTGTCGAAATAGTCCCAGGCGGGTGCCGTGAACTCGGGCTGGGTGCGGGCCTTTTCCAGCACCACCGGATCGACATCGGTGATGTTCCTGAAGGCCTGGTCGTAGATCGCACCGGAGACGCCGCTCTGCACCGCCGTGGCGCGGAAGCTGGCAACCCATTGCCGGAATCCGGCATCGGCGAAAGCAGGTCCCGCGGGCATCAGCAGGGCAAGCGACAGGCTGGCCGCCGTCACGACGCTTGCGAGGCGCTTTGCGGTGCTGCGAACGGACATCTGTTCCTCCTTCTTCATGTCAGGAAGATCATTCATCGCCGAACCCGGTTAGTATTTAGTTTACCATAGGTGGGGTCGGGAACGAAAAGACGCGACGATGCTTTACGCACTGCAAGTTTTGTAACCCGGTGTTCTTTACGTCTCGATTCCGGCGCGAAAATGTCTCAGAACGGGATTGCGGAGCAGGCAATCAAACGGATAATTGGCAGCATGAAGAGAGTTCGCAAGGCAGTCTTCCCGGTCGCTGGTCTCGGCACGCGGTTCCTTCCCGCCACCAAGGCAATTCCCAAGGAAATGCTGACGGTCGTCGACCGGCCGGTCATCCAGTATGTGGTCGATGAAGCGCGGGATGCCGGCATTGAGCATTTCATTTTCGTCACCGGCCGCAACAAGGCGGTCATCGAAGACCATTTCGACGTCCAGTTCGAGCTCTACGACACGCTTGCCCAACGCGGCAAGGACGACCAGCTTGCCCGACTGCAGCGGCTGCAGCCGGCGCCGGGCCAGACCAGCTTCACTCGCCAGCAGGTGCCGATGGGGCTTGGCCATGCCGTCTGGTGCGCGCGCGAACTGGTCGGCGACGAACCGTTTGCGCTCCTCCTGCCCGACATGATCATGCAGTCGGAAAAGAGCTGCATGAAGGACATGGTCGAGCTCTATGCCGAGACCGGCAACAACATCATCGCGGTGCAGGAGTGCGATCCGGTCGAAGCGCATAAATACGGCATCGTCGGCCGCGGCGAGGACACGCATCACGGCTTCCGCATCACCGGCATGGTCGAGAAGCCGAAGGCGGGCACCGCGCCCTCGAACCTGTTCATCAACGGCCGCTATATCCTGCAGCCGGAGATTTTCGGCATCCTCGAAGGCCAGGAACGCGGCGCCGGCAACGAGATCCAGCTCACCGACGCGATGCTGAGGTTGGAGAAGCGGCAGCCCTTCTACGGCTACCACTACCGGGGCCGAACCTTCGATTGCGGCTCGCCGGAAGGCTTCGTCGAGGCCAATGTCGCCTTCGCGCTGTGGCGCAACGACATGAATGCCAGCATGGCCGGCGTCATCCGCACGCTGCTGGATGAGGTGCAGCCGTCGGCGCGGCGCGGCGCCGCATTCTAGGGCGTATCGATATTCAGGCCGGCCTGGCCTGAATTCCGGCACGTCCTCAGCGCTGCACCTTCAGCCCCAGGAAGACGCTGTTGGCGACATAGTCGCGGCCGGGCAGGTTGCTGGTCAACTTCTCCGTCCTGACCCTTGTGGTGAGGCCGGCATAGCGGTTGAGCCACCATGTCAGCCCGGCCTCGGCGCTCAAGATCAGGTCATGGCCGTCGGATCCGGTATAGTCGCGCCAGTCGAGGCCAAGCGCTGAATTCGCCGTCAGATTGGCGCGGATCCGCCGCTCACCGGTAAGCCGGCCCGAGTAGAGGACATCGCCACTTTCCCCAGCCGTCGTCGTGCTCTCGATGGTGGTCCTGCCCGTGAGCCCGACGATGGTGCCGCGCTCGGGCGACCATTTGAGATCGGCGTTGACGTACGGTCCCGCGTTGGCTGGCAGACGGTCGTCATCGATCGCTTCGCGCAGCCAGCCTACGGAGAATTCGCCCGACAGCTTGTCGTCCATGTCGAGTTCGAGGCCGGCGCGCGCGCCGAGCCTGGTCGAGGAGCGTTCGTACAAGTTGCTGTCGAGGCGCAGATCATAGATCCGTCGCCCGGCCTCCACCTCGACAAAAGGCGTGATGGCCGGTGAAACCTCGTAGCCGGTACGCAAGGTTGCGCTGTAGAGCGTCGAATCGCGGTCCCTCTGCGACAGCGTGGTGCCGTCCGAAAGGTTGGCGTCGCCGAAGAAGTCATGCGTGATCGCGCCAGTCAGCGCGTAGCGCATCTTGCCGGCATCCTTCTCGATGGCGAGGCTGCCGTCGACGGTCTGTCGCAGCGGCTGCGAGGTGACGCCGGCGATGGCATCCGGCGAGGAGGCTGATTCAGGCACCGCCTCGTAGCCGAGCTTGGCGATGGCGCGCAGCTCATTGTCGAGGTCGACGTTGAGCTGGCCTTCGATGCGGCCTTGCGCATCGTTGATCTTCTGGCCCGAGACCGTGTTGCGGAAAATGCCGTAGCCGTCGATTGTGGCCGAGTTCTCGCGCCAGTCGGACGCAGCGGTGAAGCGCAGCGCCGTCTCCGACAGTAGCGCCGATTTGCCGCCGCTACTGGCATCGGCGTTGGACGTCGCGGTGAGGCCCTGCTCGAGCGTCGGCTTGAACACGAAGGTGCCGACCTTGATGCCTGTGGCGGCGAAGGGGTCGTCCTCGGGCTTGATTTTCTGGCCTTCGATCGATGCGGTGCGCTCCGCGCCCGGATCGAGCTTCTGCCTGTCGACGCTGTCGACGGTGACCGCGCGGCGGTTGGCGCCGTCCTGGTCCTCTGCGGTGAGGCCGGTGTCGTCGGCAGTGGCCCTGGTCGTTGTTGCGTCGGTCTGCTGCTTGGTCTTCTTCTTGTCGGCGGCGTTTATCTTGTTCTTTTC
>NZ_RZOJ01000248.1:0-9116 GCF_003998845.1 Mesorhizobium sp. M4A.F.Ca.ET.022.05.2.1
TCAAGGACGACAACAAGGAAGTGACCGACATCCTGATCGACCTGATCCGCCGCGAGACCCACAGCTTCTCGATGAGCTTTGCCCATACGCTGGTCGGGCAGCTTTCGACCAGCGTCGGCCTGATCAACAATCCGCAGCGCTCTGCCGGGTTCAAGGTGCTGAAGGCGCCTGACGTGCCTTCAGTGCTGGTCGAGCTGGGCTATCTCTCCAACGCCAAGGACGAAGCGCAACTGCTCAGCGCCGACTGGCGCGGCAAGGCCGCGCAGAGCATAACCAACGCCGTCGCGCTGTTCGCATCAGCCAAGGCCGGAACGGGGACCGGAGGCTGAGGTGGCTGCCGCCTGCAACCAGAGGCGGCGTTGCACGGCGACAACACCCGGCGCTATAATTTCCCGAGAGGGAAGCCGAAAACCCGGTGCTGCCGTATTTTGTCCACATGGTGGCGACATGGGTTTTCCATTGCGGATTGGGACCGTCCCGGAAGCTTGCGCCAAAGGCGGCTTCGTTTAGGAAATTCCCGAACCACGGACTGGAGCGGGCATGATTCGTCTCATCGGCTATTTCTTCGGCATCGGAACGACGCTGGCCCTTATCGTGGCCGCCGGCGTGGCGATCTACATCAGCCATCTGGCGAAGGATCTGCCCGACTACGAGGTGCTGGCCAAATACGAGCCGCCGGTGACGACGCGCATCCATGCGTCGGATGGCTCGCTGATGGCTGAATATGCGCGCGAGCGCCGTCTCTATCTGCCGATCCAGGCGGTCCCGGATCGTGTGAAGGCCGCCTTCCTCTCGGCCGAGGACAAGAATTTCTACAACCATCCCGGCATTGACGTGACCGGCCTCGGCCGCGCCATCATCGTCAACCTGCAGAATTTTGGGTCGGGCAGACGCCAGGTCGGTGCCTCGACGATCACCCAGCAGGTGGCGAAGAACTTCCTGCTCACCTCGGACCAGACCTACGAGCGCAAGATCAAGGAGATGATCCTGGCCTTTCGCATCGAGCAGGCCTACTCGAAGGACCGCATCCTCGAGCTCTATCTCAACGAGATTTTCTTCGGCTTCGGCGCCTATGGCGTGGCCGGCGCGGCGCTGACCTATTTCGACAAGTCGGTCAACGAGCTCACGGTGGCAGAGGCGGCCTATCTCGCCTCGCTGCCGAAAGGCCCCAACAACTATCACCCCTTCAAGCATGCCGACCGCGCGCTGGAGCGCCGCAACTGGGTGATCGACCAGATGGTCGAGAACGGCTATGTGACGCGCGAGGAAGGCGACAAGGCCAAGGCCGAGCCGCTTGGCGTGACGCCACGCCGCAACGGCTCATACCTGTTCGCAGGCGAGTATTTCACCGAGGAAGTGCGCCGCCAGATCATCGCCCGCTACGGCGAGAATGCGCTCTACGAGGGCGGTCTTTCGGTGCGCACGACGCTTGACCCGAAGATACAGCTCATTGCCCGCAAGGCGATGCAGAACGGGTTGCTGAAGTACGACACACTGCGCGGCTATCGCGGACCAGTGACCCACATCGACGTTTCCGGCGACTGGGGCGTGCCGCTCGGCAACGTCAAGGGTCTGGAGGACGTGCCCGAGTGGGCGCTTGCCGTGGTGCTTGACAGTTCCGACACCGGCCTCTCCATCGGCCTGCAACCGGCGCGTCAGGTCTCGGGCGACATCGTCAAGGAGCGCGTCGAAGGCACCGTCAGCAAGGACGACATGGGATTTGCCATGCGTCACATCGTTGACGGCAAGAGCGTCAAGGCAAAATCGCCGGCGGACGTGCTGCAGCCCGGCGATGTCGTCTTCGTGCAGAAGAACGAAGGTTCGGACAGCGCCTACAGCCTGCGTCAGGTCCCGGAAGTGGAAGGCGGCCTGGTCGCCATGGATCCGCACACCGGTCGCGTACTCGCCATGGTGGGCGGCTTCTCCTATGCGCAATCGGAGTTCAATCGGGCGACCCAGGCGATGCGTCAGCCGGGCTCCTCATTCAAGCCGATCGTCTATTCGGCCGCGCTCGACAATGGCTACACGCCGGCCTCGGTGATCATGGACGGCCCGATCACCATCCAGAGCGGCAACACGACATGGACGCCGAAGAATTATGACGGCACCGCTGCCGGTCCGGCGACATTGCGTTCCGGCATCGAAAAGTCGCGCAACCTGATGACGGTGCGGCTCGCCAACGACATGGGCATGAAGCTGGTTGTCGAATATGCCGAGCGCTTTGGCGTCTATGACCATCTTGCACCCTACCTGCCGATGGCACTCGGCTCCGGCGAGACGACGGTGATGCGCATGGTGTCGGCCTATTCGATCATGGCCAATGGCGGCAAGTCGATCAAACCCTCGCTGATAGACCGCATCCAGGATCGCTATGGCAAGACCGTGTTCAAGCAGGACGAGCGCGGCTGCGAAGGCTGCAACGCCGCTGAGTGGAAGAACCAGACTGAGCCGGAGCTGGTGGACAATTCCGAGCAGGTGCTCGATCCGATGACCGCCTACCAGATCACCTCGATGATGGAAGGCGTCGTACAGCGCGGCACCGGCGCCACCATCGCCGAACTCGGGCGTCACATCGCCGGCAAGACCGGCACGACGAATGACGAGAAGGATGCCTGGTTCATCGGCTATACGCCGAACCTGGTTGTCGGCCTCTATATGGGCTTCGACACGCCAAAGGGTCTCGGCAAGGGCGCGACCGGTGGCGGCCTCGCGGCGCCCATCTTCAAGGACTTCATGCGCGTGGCGCTGGACGGCACGCCCAATGTCGACTTCCAGGTTCCGGAAGGCATGAAGCTCATCGCCATCAACCGCAAGACCGGCATGAAGGCAGCCGAAGGCGAGGCGGGCACGATCATCGAAGCTTTCAAGCCAGGCACCGGCCCGGCCGACAGCTATTGGGTGATCGGCATGGGAGCCGACGGTTCGAACGGCGCCGGCGGCGCGCTGTCGCCGCAAGCCACGCAGGCCATCCAGGATGGCGGCGGCGGACTTTACTGACGTCTGCGAGGCTACGGAATGGCCGGCTGATCACAGCCGGCCATTATTGCTTTACAGGCGGCGGTGCCGTGCCTATGTATCGCGCCTATCCCAGACAAGAACCAGACAACAGGACAGAACTGGCAGCCATGCGCGCGGAAACGCAGAACATCGTCGACGAGATCAGGCAGGCGATAACCCTGCTGAGGAGGCATCTTTGACTGGGACCAGGCCATCAAGCGGCTTGAGTACCTGAACGTCCGCGCCGAGGATTCCAGCCTCTGGAACGAGCCGCTGGAAGCGCAGAAGCTGATGCGGGAGCGCCAGGAATTGGAGGACGGTATCGCCGCCGTCAAGGGCCTGACGCAGGCGCTGGAAGACAATATCGGCCTGATCGAGCTTGGCGAGGAAGAGGGCGACGAAGGCGTCGTGGCCGAGGCCGAAGCGGCGTTGCGCTCGATGCAGGGCGAAGCCAAGGCCCGCCAGGTCGAGACGTTGCTGTCGGGAGAGGCCGACGCCAATGACACCTATCTCGAAATCCATGCCGGTGCCGGTGGCACCGAGAGCCAGGACTGGGCCTCGATGCTTTTGCGCATGTACACGCGCTGGGCGGAGCGCCGCCGTTTCAAGGTCGAAGTGCTGGAAGTGCATGACGGCGAAGAGGCGGGCATCAAGTCGGCCACGGTGCTGATCAAGGGCCACAATGCCTATGGCTGGCTGAAGACCGAATCCGGCGTCCACCGGCTGGTGCGCATCTCGCCCTACGACAGCAATGCGCGGCGCCACACCTCCTTCGCCAGCGTCTGGGTCTATCCGGTCATCGACGATACGATCGAGATCGCCGTTTCCGAATCGGATGTCCGCATCGACACCTACCGTTCGTCGGGATCGGGCGGCCAGCACGTCAACACCACCGATTCGGCGGTCCGCATCACCCATCTGGCGACCGGCATAGCGGTCGCCTGCCAGGCCGAGCGTTCGCAGCACAAGAATCGGGCCAAGGCCTGGGAGATGCTGCGCTCGCGCCTCTACGAAGAAGAGCTGAAGAAGCGCGAGGCGGTGGCCAACGCCACCGAGGCGTCGAAAAGCGACATCGGCTGGGGCCACCAGATCCGTTCCTACGTGCTGCAGCCCTATCAGTTGGTGAAGGATTTGCGCACCGGCGTCGAAAGCACCAGCCCGTCGAGCGTTCTCGACGGCGATCTCGACGAGTTTATGGAAGCCTCGCTGTCGCACCGCATCGAAGGCGGGGCGGGCGAAGCGGTGGCGGACCTCGACTAGGATATGTCCATATTCAGGTGAGGCCGGCCTGACACCTTGGGCACCAGATGAAGGAGGCGCTTGTGACCAAGCTGGGCAAGGCAAATACTCACAGACTTTCCGGAAGGTGCTTTTGCGGCGCCGTCCACTACGAGGTGGCGGACGAATTCGTCTATGCCTTGAACTGCCACTGCTCGAACTGCCAGCGCGCCACCGGGTCGGCTTTCAAGCCCTTCGCCGGCATCGAGCGGGACAAGCTGCGCCTGACCGCCGGCGACGACAGGCTGCTGGTCTTCGGCGATCCGAGCGGCGCTCACGACAAGCACTGCGGGCAGTGCGGCTCGCTGCTTTATTCGGTGGTGCGGGAGGGCGCCTACGTCCACGTCACTATGGGGACGCTGGTGGATACGCCGAGCATCCGCCCGACGGCGCATATCTTCGTCGGTTCCAAGGCGAAATGGTTCACAGTCACCGACGACCTGCCGCAGTATGATGAGCATATTCCCGGTTGAACGGCTGGAACCAGCTTCATCCGAATCCCGTTGTCCGGCAGCAGATCCGCTTCGCTAACGGCTCGTTAACCAAGCCGGCGCACGATTCTGGCTGCAGAGGGTGGCTTGGGGCGGCATTGCCGATGCGGCCGCTTCTTGCGCCGGCCAAGGAATCAGCCCAGCATTCGGGCTGAGGGGATAGAAGCATTTATGGCCGGACGCGGCATATCTGCGACCTGACGATCCGGCCAGTGGGAAGACACGTTCCGGGAACGGGCAAGCGAAGGCTTGGAGCTCGTTTGAAAGGAACGTTCTCATGTTTGCTGCCACAATTCGACAGGCCAAAGCCGTTGAACCGGTTGGCCGCTTCCTGTTTTTCCTGGCCGCGGCGGTCGTAGTGTTGACGGCGCCTGCGCTCGCGCATGACGCCAAGCCTACCGCGGCATTGCCGCAGGGCTGGAGCTATCCGTTCGCGTGCTGCGCCAACTACGATTGCCGCACGACCCACTCGGGCGAAGTCCTGGAGAAGCCGGAGGGCTATGTGATCGCCGGCACGGGCGAGGTGGTGCCGATGACCGACAAGCGCGTCAAGGACAGCCCCGACGGTGAATTCCACTGGTGCGCGCATCAGGCGGGGCTCGATGCCGGCAAGACGATCTGCCTGTTCGTGCCGCCGCGCTCCTATTGAGGCGACGGGCATCCGACCTGCGGGTCAAGGGGCATCGGGCTTTCCCGTTTTGAGAGCGGGCAGGCAAGCCTGCCGTCAGGCGGTTGTCAGGAACGCTTCTTTATGTTGCCTTGCCGTGGAGGCGGCGGAATATGGAGAGGAAATCGTTCATGACCATCAAGGGAAGCTGCCACTGCAAAGAGACAACGTTCGAGGTTTCGGAAGCGCCGCAAACGGTGACGCAATGCACATGCTCCTTCTGCTCGAAACGCGGCTCGCTCTGGGCCTACTATTTGCCCGAGCAATTCAAGCTCACCAGCCCGCCCGAAAACGTCTCGTTCTACCGCTGGGGGTCAAAGACCATAAAGCACGGCTTTTGCGCCACCTGCGGCTGCGGCACCTTCACCGAAACGCCCGACTGGTCGAGCGGTGAGCCGGACTTCGACAACCCGAAGGTCAGCGTGAATTCGCGCCTGTTCGACGATTTTGACCTCGACAAGGTCGAGGTCGTCGTCATCGACGGCAAGAATCTTTGGTAGAGGGCACTGGCCGGAACGTCAGCGCATTGCGGCGACGGAAAAGCTTTGATTGGCATTTTGCCGTTCCGCTTTTCGCCGTATTTCATGCTACAAGACCGCCGGAAGGGCTGATATGGCGCGGCTGCAATGGCCGCGGTTTGGAGAGGGACATTCTCATGAAGAAGACTGTGCTCGTCGTCGTGGCGACGGCTGTATTGGTGAGCGCTTGCACCACCACCGATCCCTACACCGGTGAGCAGAAGGTTTCCAACACGGCGGCCGGCGCCGGCCTTGGCGCGATCGCGGGTGCCGGGCTTGGCCTTTTGGCCGGCGGCAACGACCGCCGCAACGCGCTGATCGGCGCCGGCATCGGCGCGCTCGCCGGCGGCGCAATTGGCGCCACCATGGACCAGAACGAGGCCGAGTTGCGCCGCCAGCTCCAGGGCACCGGCGTCAGCGTCACCCGCACCGGCGACCAGATCATCCTCAACATGCCGTCCGACATCACCTTCAACGTGGACCAGGACGCGGTGAAGCCCGGCTTCTATCCGGTGTTGAATTCGGTGGCGCTGGTGCTGAACAAGTTCCGCCAGACCACGGTCGATGTTTTCGGCCACACCGATTCGACGGGCGGCGACGAACACAATTTCGATCTGTCGCAGCGCCGCGCGCTGGCGGTCGCCAACTATCTGTCGGGGCAAGGCGTCGATTCGCGCCGCTTCGCCGTCACCGGCTTCGGCGAGACCCGTCCGGTCGCGTCCAATGCGACGGCCCAGGGCCGCGCCCAGAACCGCCGTGTCGAGATCCAGCTGTCGCCGCTCACCTGAGCCGCCTGGCATCGAACGTGAAAACGGCCCCCACGGGGGCCGTTTTTGTTTTGAGCCGACATTGGCAGTCTTCAGTTCACCCAGTCATCCTGAAGAATTAGCTAGTTCTAACGGACTGCTTTTCCGGGATCATGGAAAGGAATAGCATCGGAGCGTTCCTGAGGGGACGGGGCGGTACAATCGGCCGCGCAATCAAGAAGTTCGACGCCTCGGTCTTGCACGGCCAGATCAGAATTCTGGGAGGAATGCATGACGAAAACAGCTCGCTTCGGTGTCCTCGCTTTGACGGGTCTCATTGGCGCCTGGCTTGGCGTGGCCACGGCTCAGGCCGAGGATGCCAGCAAGGCCGACATCGAGGCCTTGAAAAAGTCGCTCGCCAAATATGAGGACTACACCGCCGCCATCCGCGACCTCTATCTGTCTACTGTCGGGTGCGTCTACTTCACCGGCGAAAAGATACCCGGCACGATGGACTATCCGAAAGGCGCCATGGGCATCCATTTCGTCAACGTTCCCAGCGTCGGGAAAAAGCTCGATCCGATGCACCCCAATGTGCTGATCTACGAGCCGACCAAGAAAGGCCTGAAACTGGTCGGGGTGGAATGGCTGGTGCCGCTGACGCCGGACGTCAAGGAAGCACCCACGCTATTCGGCCAGAAATTCATGGGACCGATGGAGGGACACTACCCCCTGATTCCGAAGGAGTTCGTCCACTACGATCTTCACGCCTGGTTCAAGGACAATCCGAACGGCGTGTTCAGCCCGACCAACCCGACCGTGAAATGCAGCAAGGCCGAGTTCCCGATGCTGGAGAAGCCGACCAAGATGATGCCCGGGCCGATGTAACGAGCCGCAAGACATGAAAAAGGCGAGCCGCTTGGTCGGCTTGCCTTCTTGAAACGGAAACAGAAAATCAGACCTTGGCGACGATCCGCATGAAGGCGGGCATGTCGTCGCCGAAACCGACGGTGGCGTCGTCTTCTTCCTGGCGGTGGCGGGCAGGGCGGTCGCGTTTCGACTCGCTGCGCTGCTCGTTGCGATCACCCTTGCGTTCGCTGTTTCCGGAACGGATTGCTTCCTTGCGCGCGCGCCGCTCGCCGATATCGGCCACCGTGGCTTCGACTGCGACCGGCTGCTCCTCGGATGCTGCAGCCGGGACCGTGTCTTTGCTGTGCCGGGCCTGGCGCTCGCGTGATTTGCGCTCGCCCCTGTCCTTGCGGTCCTCGTCCTCGCGGCCGGCGCGGCGCGGTGCGCCGCGGCCGCGGCGGGGCGCCTCGTCCTCGCCTTCACTGGCGACCACCGTCGACAGGTCGCCGTCGTGCCATTCGATCCTGGTGCCGATCAGGCGCTCGATGGCGTCTATATATTTGCTGTCCGACTTGGTGGCGATGGTGAAGGATTTGCCCGAGCGGCCAGCGCGGCCGGTGCGGCCGATTCGGTGGACATAATCTTCGGCGTGGATCGGCACGTCATAGTTGAAGACGTGGCTGACATCGGGGATGTCCAGGCCGCGCGCCGCGACGTCCGAGGCGACGAGGTAGCGCAATTTGCCGTCCCGGAAATTGGCCAGCATCTGCATGCGTGCGCGCTGGTCCATGTCGCCATGCAGCGCGCCGGCATCGAAATCATACTTCAGCAGCGAGCGGAACAGCTCGGAGACCTCGACCTTGCGGTTGCAGAAGATGATGGCGTTCTTCAGTTCGGCATCTTCGGCCTTGATCAGGTTGCGCAACGTCTCGCGCTTGTCCCAGGGTTTCGAACCGGACTTCACCAGCCGCTGAGTGATGCTGGTCGCGGTGGAGGCGGCCTTCGAGACCTCGACGCGCACCGGCGCATGCAGGAATTTTTCCGTCAGCTTGGTGATCTCTGGCGGCATCGTCGCCGAGAAGAACAGCGTCTGGCGTGTGAACGGGATCATCTCGCAGATGCGCTCGATGTCGGGGATGAAGCCCATGTCGAGCATACGGTCGGCTTCGTCGATGACGAGGATCTCGACGCCGTTGAGCAGCAGCTTGCCGCGCTCTCGATGGTCTAGCAGGCGGCCGGGCGTCGCGATGAGCACGTCGGCGCCGCGCTCCAGCTTCTTGTCCTGTTCGTCGAAGGAGACGCCGCCGATCAGGAGCGCGATGTTGAGCTTGTGGTTCTTACCGTATTTGACGAAGTTCTCCTCGACCTGCGCGGCAAGCTCGCGCGTGGGCTCAAGGATAAGCGTGCGCGGCATGCGGGCGCGGGCGCGGCCTTTTTCGAGACGGGTCAGCATCGGCAGCACGAACGATGCCGTCTTGCCGGTGCCGGTCTGGGCAATGCCCAGCACATCCTTGCCCAGCAAGGCGTGCGGGATGGCGCCGGCCTGGATCGGCGTCGGCTTGGTGTAGCC
>NZ_RZOJ01000249.1:0-9108 GCF_003998845.1 Mesorhizobium sp. M4A.F.Ca.ET.022.05.2.1
GACCGGCATCTGCCCTATTTGCAAAGCTGGCCGCATCAATGGCGCGACTGGGAGAAACTGACCGCGTTCACCTCGCGCTGACGGTCGAGAGCTCATGCCGCTATTCAGCATTCTCATAACGGACGATCAGAGCGCTGACCTTCCCGAACGGGTCAGCGAGAACATCCGCTCGTTCAAGGCCGCGCATCCGGGCGAGCAGCATGTCCTGTTCGGGGAAGCCGAATTGAGCGAGTTCATCGCGGCGCATTTCGACGCCGAGGTGTTATCGGCTTTCCGCACCTTGCGCCCCTACACCTACAAGGCAGACCTCGCCAAATACTGCCTGCTCTACGAACGGGGCGGCGTCTACGCCGACCTTTCCTATGAATTCCTGCGCGGCGTTCCGCGCGAAAAGGGCCGCCTGTCGGTGTTTCGTGACTTGCTGAGCTCGACGCCATGGGACACCAGCCTCGGCGTGGTCGCCGCCCCCATGCGCCACAGGGCCATGGCCAAGGCCATCGAGTTGGTCTGCGCCAACGTCAAACGCGAATATTACGGGCCGACAGCCTTGTGCCCGACCGGACCGACGCTGTTCGGCAAGGCCATCGCCATGACCTGCGATCCGGAAGACCTAATCGTCGGAGAGGCGGTCAGGTTGACGCTGCCGACAGGCGAGGGCGAACCTGCGCAGAAACCGAGCCATTGCCTTCAGCACGCCAAGGAACTGGTGGCGATCAAGCGCAAGCGGGGAGGCGGCCCAGTGTCGGAACTCGGCATCGGCGGCGGCAACCGCTACAATAGGCTCTGGCGCTACCGGGAAGTCTATCGCGAACGGCCGCCATGGGCCCGCATCTTGCGTTGGCGGTTTTGGTGAGCGTGGCCTTTGCCGACATCCAGCTGGCTTGATGCCGGGCGGGCAAGTGCGTATTTCTGGGATCGAACCCCCGAATCGGGGCAGCCGAAACGTGGAGACGGAACTTGTCCGCACTGACGCGCTTTCTCGGTGACTCACCGCTCCGGGTGCTGATCAAGCTGCTTGTGGTCTCGTTCCTCGTCGGCCTCGTGATGCACGCCTTCGGCTGGTCGCCGATGGACGTCTACCACGGCATCCGCCAGTTCTTCCTCGACCTGTGGAATCTCGGCTTCCATGCCATCGACCGTTTCATCGGCTACATCCTCTTGGGCGCGGCGATCGTCGTGCCGGTCTTCATCCTGCTGAGGATCGCCAGCTACAGGAAGTGACCCTCAGACGAAGCCTGACGCCACCTCGAACAGGATGGCGTGACGCGCGGCAAGTGTTGCCACGTCCGTCGAATAGCCGCCGCCGATGACGCCGCAGACCGGCATGCCGAGCCGGCGAAAATGGCGGAGAACCATCGCATCGCGGGCGCGCAGGCCGTCATCGCTGAGTGACAGCCGGCCCAGCCTGTCCCCGGCGTGGACGTCGACGCCGGCATTGTAGAAGACGATGTCCCAGCGCGTTCTGGCCGACAGTTCCGGCAGGATGCCGCCGAGCCTCTCGAGATAGGCCGCGTCGCCGATGCCGTCAGGCAGCGCAACGTCTAGGTCGGAGGCGATCTTGCGCACCGGATAGTTGCGCTCGCCATGCATGGAAAAGGTGAACGCGCGTGGTTCGTCCTTCAGGATATCCGCCGTGCCGTCGCCCTGATGCACGTCGAGGTCGACGATCAGGATGCTGCCCACGGCACCCTCGGCAAGCAGCACCAGCGAGGCGACGGCGACGTCGTTGAAGGTGCAGAAGCCGGCGCCCTGCGCGCGCCGCGCATGGTGGCTGCCGCCGGCGGCGTTGCAGGCGATGCCGTGCCTCAGCGCCAGCCGCGCCGCCAGCACCGTGCCGCCGGCGGCAAGCTGTGCCCTGAGCGAAACCCGCGGACCGACCGGAAAGCCGATCTCGCGTTCGATCCTTTCCGGCACCTGGCAGGCCAGGACCTGGTCGACATAGTCGGCCGCGTGCGCCAGCTTCAGCCACGATGCCGGCGCCGGCTCGGGCATGGCGAGCGTGTCGCGGCTCGCCAGTCCGCGCGCCTCCAGCGCCCGCATCAGCAGCGGATACTTGCTCATCGGGAAGCGGTGGTTGACGGCGAAACCGGCGTCATAGCCGGGGTGGTGGACGATCTGCAGCGGCATGCCAGCTCCGGGATTCGGTTGGCCGACGCCGGATCGTGATTGCGCGGCACCGGCAAACTGGGGCACATCGGTCGTCCGATCAAGCCGTCCCGAGGACCAGGCCCTGGATCAGCTATCGACATCGGCCGCCGGCCGGTCTTTCGCCGTAACCAACCGCTCGGTGCTTGCCATCGCCGTGCCGATGACGCTCGCCTATCTGACGACGCCGCTGCTCGGCATCGTCGATACGGCGGTGGTCGGCCAGTTCGGCGACGCCGCCCTGCTCGGCGGCCTGGCGGCGGGCGCGCTTGCCTTCGACGTCGTCTTCACCACCTTCAATTTCCTGCGCTCCGGCACCACCGGCCTCGTCGCCCAGGCGTTCGGGCGCGGCGACGCACTGGAAGAGCAGGCGGTGCTCTGGCGCGCCGTGCTGATCGCCGTCGTCGCCGGCATCGTGCTCGCCGCCCTTGCGCCGGTGATCGCCATTGGCGGGCAAAAGTTCATGGGCGCCGAACCGCGCGTCAGCGAAGCGATGGCTGTTTATGTCCATATCAGGCTGCTCGCCGCGCCCTTCTCACTGATCAACTACGCCATCCTCGGCTACGTGCTCGGGCGCGGCGAGGGCGGGCTTGGCCTGATGCTGCAGGCGGTGCTGAACGGCATCAACATCGCGCTTTGCTTCCTGCTCGGCCTGAAGCTCGGCTGGGGCGTCGCCGGCGTTGCCTGGGCGACCGTCACCGGCGAGTTCCTTGCCATGCTGCTCGGCCTCGCCATCGTCCTGCGTCGTTTCCGGAGGTTGGAGCGCCCCTCGCGCCAGCGCATCCTCGACCTGCCGGCCTACCGGCGCATGCTGTCGCTCAACCGCGACATCATGATCCGCTCCTTCTCGCTGCTCGCCGCCTTCGCGCTGTTCACCCGCCAGGGCGCGCAGTTCGGCACGGTGACGCTGGCTGCCAACGCGGTGCTGATGAACTTCTTCCTCATCGCCGGCTACTTCCTCGACGGCTTCGCCACCGCCGCCGAGCAGCTCGCCGGCCGCGCCATCGGCGCGGGCGCCGAAACGCCCTTCCGGCAAGCAGTGCGGCTGACCCTGTTTTGGGGTTTCGGCCTGTCGGGCGTCGCCACCCTCGTGCTGCTGCTGGCCGGTGTCGATCTGGTCGGCCTGATCACGACATCGCCCGAGGTCCGCGAGGTTGCCGACACCTATCTGCCCTGGGCGGCGTTCACCGCCCTCAGCGGCGTGCTGGCGTTCCAGATGGACGGCGTCTTCATCGGCGCCACCTGGTCGCGCGACATGCGCAACATGATGCTGTTGTCGTTCCTCGCCTTCAGCGCCGCGCTGCTGACTTTGGCGCCGGCCTTCGGCAACAGCGGGCTCTGGGCGTCGCTGCACGTCTTCCTGCTAGTGCGAGGCGTGAGCCTGCTTATGGTTCTGCGGGTGCGGGCGCGGACTGCGTTTTAGGTGGTGCCTCCGCTCGGGATCAGGATCCGTTGACGCCGGGAGAGGTGGCTGCTGGCGACGACAACGACCTAGAGGCCGGTGAGCAATTTCTTGAGCAGGGCGTTGAGAGTCTCCTGCTCCGACGGCGTCAGCACGGAGATCAATTGCTCTTCTAGCGCCACCATTGGACCGATCAAATCGTCTATCGCCCGCTTGCCACCAGTCGTTAGCGCAATTTGCTTGCCGCGCCGGTCCTTGGGATCGGGGCGTCGTTCAACCAGCCCGGCGCGCTCCAGTCGATCCAGGCGGTTGGTCATGCCGGCCGACGAGATCATTGCCGATTCGTAAAGCTGCGTTGGCGAAAGCATATAGGGTTCGCCGGAGCGCCTGAGCGGCGTCAGCACATCAAACTCACCTACATTCAGGCCTGCTCCCGAAAGCAGCGGGTTCATGTGATCGCGGATCACGCGCGCGGCGGCATCGAGCAGACGACCTACCGTTTCAATAGGCAACACTGGAAGGTCGGGGCGCTCGCGAGCCCATTGCTTAGCCGCGGCCTCGGCACGATCCATTCGAATATTCTCTCAACAAAATGTATCTTGACATCGAGATACATTGCATCTACTAACATTGCATCAAGACAATAGCGCAGGGCGCGGCGATAGAGAAGGAGAAAGCGATGTCCAGAATGATTTTCGTGAACCTGCCTGTGCGCGACCTGGCGGCGTCGACGGCGTTCTACGTGGCTCTAGGTGGCACCGTAAACCCGCAGTTTTCGGGCGAGAAATCTACCTCGCTCATGTTCTCGGACGCGATCGGGGTGATGCTGCTGAGCCATGACCACTACCGCGAATTCACCAAGCGCCCTATCGGCGACGCGCGGCGTGACAGTCAGGCAATGATCGCCCTCACGGTCGACGACCGCGCCGCCGTCGATGCAACGCTGACCAGCGCGGTTGCGGCGGGCGGTCGCGCCGATCCCAACCCGGCACAGGATCTTGGCTTCATGTATAACCGCCACATTGAAGACCCAGATGGCTATGTTTGGGAGATCGTATGGATGAATCCGGCAGCCTGAACGCGGAAGGGCTACGCGATGAGAGATGACATAAAGGTGTGGGCGCACGGGCGCCATGGCCTTCTAATGAGCCTTGACGGCCCAATGATCCAGGCGGCTGTCGCGCAACTCGCGCAGCGAAGTCAGTCCTTCGCGCTCCACAAACCGCGCCATGCCGGCAACGATTCGCCCCGGCAGCGCCGGCCCGGCATAGATCATGCCGGTATAGAGCTGCACCAGATCGGCGCCGGCGCGGATCTTTTCCAGCGCTGTCTCCGTGGAATTGACGCCCCCGACGCCGATGATCGCCATCTCGGGACCGACGAGCTTGCGCATGCGTGCAAGGACAGCGGTCGAGCGTTCGAACAGCGGCTTGCCTGAAAGGCCGCCGGCCTCGCCGGCGAGGCTTGCGCTCCGTAGTCCCGTCCGCGCGAGAGTTGTGTTGGAGACGATGACGCCGTCGACCCTTTTCTCGGCGACCTCGGCGGCGATGTCTTCCAGTTCGGCCTCGACCAGGTCCGGCGCGATCTTGAGGAAGACCGGCGGCTGCGCCGAAGCCGACGCCCGCGCAGCCATGACGCGCGACAGCAGCTCGCCGAGTTGCTCGCGCGCCTGCATGTTGCGCAGGCCCGGCGTGTTCGGCGAGGAGATGTTGACCGTGAGATATGTGGCATGGGGCGCGAAGCGGGCGACCCCGCGCTCATAGTCACCGATGCGGTCGGCGCTGTCCTTGTTAGCGCCGATGTTGACGCCGACGATGCCAAGGCGACCCTTTCGGGCTGCAAGGCGCTTCTCGGCCGCCTCGTGGCCCTCATTGTTGAAGCCCAGCCGGTTGATCACCGCTTCGTCGGCCGTCAGCCGGAAGATGCGCGGCTTCGGATTGCCCGTCTGCGCCAGCGGCGTGACGGTGCCGACCTCGGCGAAGCCGAAGCCGAGGCCGAGCAGTGCGTCCGGCACCTCGGCATTCTTGTCGTAGCCCGCCGCCATGCCGAGCGGGTTCGGGAAATCGAGGCCTGCGACGCGCAGCTTCAGCCGATCGTCGCGCGGCGCGCGCGGGGCGACCGGCAAGCCGCATCGGAGCGCGGCGATGGACAGGCCATGTGCCGTTTCCGGATCGAGCGTGAACAGCAGTTTCTGGCCGATACGGTCGAGCATGCTCATTCCGTCTCCAGGTCGGGAAACTCATGCCGGCCGTCGGCGCCGAGCGGCAGGGGACGGATCCAAAGGACTGCTGAGAGATCGAGCGGCGCGTAGAGATGCGGGAACAGCGCGCCGCCGCGTGAGACCTCGTACTTCAGGGCACCACCGAGGCGGTCGCCATCGATGGCGATCAGCAGCAGGCCGGTCTGGCCGGCAAAATGCCTGGCCGCCGTCTCCCGCAGCTGATCGGCGGTCGAGAAATGGATGAAGCCATCGGCGACGTCGATCGGCGCGCCGGTGAAGCGGCCGCTTCGCTCTGCCTCGCGCCAGAGCGCTTCTGGCGCGATCTTGTAGATAAACTGAGACATGGCTGCGCTATAGTCCGAACGAACCGCGCGGGAAAGGGTGCAGGCAAGGTCTGGAAAAGTGTTGCACGGCTTTTTCGGCGGTAGCCTGCGTCGAGTCAAGGAACGACTCTTCCCCACTTCCGGCGCAAAGCTGTGATAGGTTGCATAGACTGGCTCATGGAGGACAACATGCGTCCGCAGTACATACTGATCCCAGCGGCACTTTTCTCGCTGGTCGCCGTGTCGGCCTTTTCCGAGGAAACCGATCGCTACCGGCTGGAAAAGTCGGCCAACGGTTATGTCCGCATGGACACCCAGACCGGCGCCATGTCGATCTGCGAAGAGCGCTCCGGCCAGCTCGTCTGCAAGATGGCGGCCGACGAACGCGCCGCCTTCCAGGACGAGGTCGACAAGTTGCAGACCTCGGTCAAGGCGTTGGACGAGCGTGTCGCCAAGCTTGAGAACTCGCTTTCCGCCCGGTTGGAATCACAGCTGCCGAGCGAAGAGGATTTCAACAAGACGTTGGGCTACATGGAGCAGTTCTTCCGGACGTTCAAGGACATCGTCAAGGATATGGACAAGGAGAATGGCGACGACGGCGCCAGGCTCAACCAGCAAAAGACCTGAGCGCCCGGCCTTTGCCGCTTGAAAACGGCCGATATCGCCGCATAATCGATCCGATCCCGTAAAAAGCACAACAGCAATGCCGGGATTCGGGGAGGACTGTTTGCCGTCGGGTTACACTTTCGTCATCGCCGACGATCATCCGCTTTTTCGCGGTGCGCTGAAGGAGGCGCTTGCCGGCATCGGCGACGTCGCCGCCATCCACGAGGCCGGCGATTTCGAAAGCGCAAAGGCGCTGGTCGTGGCCAATGAGGATATCGATCTGGTGCTGCTCGACCTGTCGATGCCGGGCGCCAGCGGCCTGTCCGGCCTGATCTCGCTGCGTGGCGTTCATCCGGCCGTGCCGCTGATCGTGGTCTCGGCGCATGATGACCCGGTGACGATCCGCCGCGCGCTCGACCTCGGCGCCTCCGGGTTCATCTCCAAATCGGCCAGCATGGAGGAAATCCGCCGTGCCGTGCAGGCGGTGCTGGCCGGCGATATCGCCGCGCCCGTCGGTATCGATCTCGGCGTCGAGCGCGATCCCGAGATCTCCGACCTGATCAAGCGCCTGCAGGCGTTGACGCCGCAGCAGACGCGTGTGCTCGGCATGCTGGCCGAAGGCCTGCTCAACAAGCAGATCGCCTATGAGCTTGGCGTCTCCGAGGCGACGATCAAGGCGCATGTCTCGGCCATCCTGCAGAAGCTCGGCGTCGACAGCCGCACCCAGGCGGTGATCCAGCTCTCCCGGATTGGCGGCGACCCGCTGCAACCTGCGAGCTGATTGGCGGCCGTCGAAGCAGCATCAGCTGCTTGTACCGAGGCTTGTTCATCTGAGCCGCACGGACAGCTCGACATCGTCGCCGAAGGGGGTGGAGATGTAGCCCGATGCCGGCGAGCGCACGCGCTCCAGATATTCGGGAGAGAGGTCGGCATTGTCGGCGATGACCAGCGCGCCCGGTTTCAACCGGCTCTCGACCAGGCTCAAGATTTCCGGATAGAGCGCCTTGGCGCCATCCAGCAATAGAAGGTCTATCGCGTCGGGCAGGTCGGCCCTCAGCGTCTGCAACGCATCGCCCTCGCGGATTTCCACCAGGTCGATGAGGCCGCCCTCCGTCAGATTTGCCTTGGCGCGGACCACCTTGGACGGCTCGAACTCGGTGGTGATCAGGCGGCCGCCGCCATTGTCCCTGAGCGCCGCGGCAAGATAGAGCGTCGAGATGCCGAACGAGGTGCCGAACTCGATGATGACGCGCGCGCCGCTGCTGCGTGCCAGCATATAAAGCAGCGTGCCGGTTTCCGGCGAAACAGCGAGCCACAAATCCCTCAGCCGCCCGTAGAGATCGATATACTCGGTCTTGCTGCGCAGCAGGCGTTCCCGCTCGTCGTGCGAGATGCCGGCCATTGCCGGGCTGGTTGCGGTCTCGGCTTCCTTGAACAGGCGGGCGAGCAGGGGTGCAAGCGGGGCGTTTGTGAGCGTGATCATCGAAGTCTCCAATCGAAAATGGCTGTGTTCTTGTGTTGTGCTGAAAATACGAATAATCCTTCAGGTTTCCAATTCGCATTACCCGGCCGCGCCATGACCGAACGCTTAAGCCTTTCTATTTCCTCGCGAAAGCAGCCCAAGCAGGCTCGCGCGACGGAACTTGTTTCGGCGATCCTGGAGGCTGCTGTTCAGGTTCTGGCGAGTGAGGGCGCCCAGCGCTTCACCACCACGCGCGTGGCAGAAAGGGCCGGCGTGAGCGTCGGCTCGCTTTACCAATATTTCCCCAACAAGGCAGCGCTGCTGTTCAGGCTGCAGAGCGATGAATGGCGGCAGACGGGCGGTTTGCTGCGCACCATATTGGAGGACGACAAGCGGCCGCCGCTGGAGCGGATGCGCACGCTGGTCCATGCCTTTATCCGCTCGGAGTGCGAGGAAGCTGCCGTGCGCGTGGCACTCAATGACGCCGCCCCACTCTACCGCGACGCGCCCGAGGCGCACGAGGCAAGGGCCTCGGGTGAGCGCACCGTCCAGGCCTTCCTCCGCGAAGTTCTGCCCGGGACCCCGCAAGCAACCCAGGACCTGGCCGGCGATCTGATCACGATGACGTTGAGCGCGGCGGGAAAGGATTTTTCGGCAAGCCCGCGCACCGACGCGGAGATCGAAGCCTACGCCGATGCCATGGCCGACATGTTCTGCGCCTACATCGCAAGCCTTGGACACCGCTGAGACAGGGCTGGGCCTGTGTTGTAAGCAGGCGCGGCTATTCCGCCGCCGAAGCCAGCGGCCTAATCCGCGCTATCATCGAGCGCAGCACGGCCGGCTTCAGCGGCTTGTTGATCACCGGCACGTCGAGCCGGCCTGCCGATGCGCGCACTTCGCTCGATCGGTCGGCCGTGACCAGCACGGCCGGCAAATCCTGGCCGTGAAG